>JAFYUY010000019.1 GCA_017549405.1 Clostridia bacterium
GAAAGCTATGAAGCAGATTCTTAAAAATATCCAAGACGGTTCCTTCGCAAAGGACTTCCTTTTGGATATGTCGTCAAGCGGTGCGCAGGTTCACTTTAATGCCATGAGAAAACTCGCATCCGAGCATCCTTCCGAGGTTGTCGGTGCGGATATCCGCAAGCTCTACAGTTGGAGTGATGAGGATAAACTGATCAATAACTAAACGGAGGTGCTGATTATGCGTAAAGAAAACGTTGTGGACGGGGTACAAAACGCACCGCACCGCAGTTTGTTTCACGCACTGGGACTCACAGAGGAAGAACAAAAAAGACCGTTAATTGGTATCGTTAGTTCTTACAACGAAATCGTACCCGGACATATGAATATCGACAAGATCGTGGATGCGGTCAAGCTCGGTGTTGCGATGGCAGGCGGCACACCTATTGTATTTCCTGCGATTGCTGTTTGCGATGGTATTGCTATGGGACATACGGGAATGAAATATTCTCTCGTAACCCGTGATTTGATTGCTGACTCTACCGAAGCTATGGCTTTGGCTCACGGCTTTGACGGACTCGTTATGGTTCCAAACTGTGATAAAAACGTTCCCGGACTTTTAATGGCAGCGGCAAGAGTCAATGTTCCTACCGTATTTGTCAGCGGCGGCCCGATGCTTGCAGGAAGAGTCGAAGGTAAGAAAACAAGCCTTTCCTCTATGTTCGAAGCGGTCGGTGCCTATAATGCAGGGAAACTCGATGATGAAAAACTGAAGGAATACGAATGTAAGACCTGTCCTACTTGCGGCTCTTGTAGTGGTATGTATACAGCAAACTCAATGAACTGCCTTACAGAAGCACTCGGTATGGGGCTCAGAGGAAACGGAACGGTTCCTGCGGTATATTCTGCGCGTATCGAGCTTGCAAAACACGCAGGTATGGCGGTGATGGAACTTCTTCGCAAGGATATCCGTCCCCGTGATATTATGACAAAGGAAGCGTTGATGAACGCTCTTACCGTGGATATGGCTCTTGGCTGTTCTACTAACAGTATGCTTCATCTTCCTGCTATCGCTCATGAGTGCGGTGTGGAACTGAATTTGGATATTGCCAATGAAATCAGCGCAAAGACACCGAACCTTTGCCATCTTGCTCCCGCAGGCCGTACCTATATGGAAGACCTTGACGAAGCAGGCGGCGTTTATGCCGTGATGAACGAGCTAACTAAGAAAGGTCTGCTCAACACCGAATGTATGACTGTAACAGGCAAAACAATGGAAGAAAATATTGCGGGTTGTGTTAACCTTAACACGCAAGTGATTCGTCCCGTTGAAAATCCTTATAGCGAAACGGGCGGTATTGCAGTGCTGAAAGGCAACCTTGCTCCCGAAGGAAGCGTTGTTAAGCGTTCTGCTGTCCTCCCCGAAATGCTCGTTCACGAAGGCCCTGCAAAAGTATTCGATTCGGAAGAAGAAGCGCAGGCGGCAATCAATGCAGGCAAGATCGTTGCCGGTGACGTAGTTGTTATTCGTTATGAAGGCCCCAAAGGCGGCCCCGGTATGCGTGAAATGCTTAACCCAACCTCTGCAATTATGGGAATGGGACTCGGCAACAGCGTTGCACTTATTACTGACGGTCGTTTCAGCGGTGCAACTCGAGGTGCCTGTGTCGGTCACATTACTCCCGAAGCAGCTTCGGGCGGTATGATCGGTGTCGTAGAGGATGGCGATATTATCAGCATCAACATCCCCGAAAACACCATAGAACTCAAAGTGGATGCCGATGTTCTTGCCGAGCGTATGAAAAACTTTGTACCGAAGCAGAAAGAACTCTCCGGTTATCTCAAACGCTATGCGGCGTTGGTATCCGGTGGTGCATCGGGGGCGATTTTGAACTGATATGAAAGATTTGAAAGAGAAACTCGGAACACTTTGTATATTCAGAGAACTACTGAAAGATGCGGTGCTTTCCTCGCTTTGTACGTACCTTGATAACCCCACAAGCTCGGCTTATGCCGAGTTTGTGGCGGTTCTCTACGACCGGGCAAACGGAAATCTCGGTGAATATATCAAAGAAATCTGTACCAACAGTGAAAATGTGTACGTAAAGGCTGTGGGTCTTGGCAAGGATGTACCATCCTATATGCAGACCTCACTTGAATCCGAACTGAATATTCTGCAAGAGGTATCGGAACTTAATAAAGAAAAACTTTGCGGATTGCTGGATCATAAAGGCTTTTTGCCCGAGTTCACAACAACTAATATTCGCTTGAAAGAAATTTATTTGTATCGAGCAGAAAATATCGGAAAATACGGTTACGGCATTTATGCGAAGAACCGTATGTTCTATGTGGATGATAATGGCAATATCGTTCCCGTTCTACATCCCGATAAGACAGAACTTTCTGATCTTGTTGATTACGAGCGAGAAAGAACTATCATTATCGACAATACTAAAGCATTGCTTCAGGGAAAACCGGCGGCAAATATTCTGCTTACAGGCGATGCAGGTACGGGCAAATCTTCAACCGTAAAAGCCGTTGCTAATGCTTTGTGGAACGAAGGACTTCGTATTGTTGAGGTAAGGAAGGATCAGCTTCGCAGCATTCCCAAGATTTTGGATGAACTGTCAAGCAATCCTTTGAAATTCGTTTTGTTCATTGATGACCTCTCATTCCTCAAAGATGACGATAACTTCAATGCACTCAAGGCGGTATTGGAAGGTTCTGTTACGGCAAAATCGAACAACGTGGTTATTTACGCTACAAGCAACCGCCGTCACATCATTAAAGAGAAATTCTCCGACCGTGAGGGCGATGACGTTCATCGCAACGATACGATGCAGGAACTCATTTCCTTGTCTGAGCGTTTTGGAATTCACGTAACCTTCTCAAAACCCAATAAAGAAACCTTCTTGCACATCGTTCACCATTTGGCAAAGGAAAATGGTGTTGAAATACCGACAGAAGAAATTGACGGACTTGCCGAGCGTTTTGCATTGGAACGTGGCGGAAGGTCCGCAAGATTGGCGAAGCAATTTGTTGATGGATTGCTTTCAAGGTGATTGATATGAAAACGTTAGAAGAAGTGAGAAAAGTATTTGAAGGCGACCGCTTTGCAACCGAAAACGGTGCGGTGATAGAGGAAATCGGTGACCATAGTGCTACCTGCAGTTTGATCATTACGGACTCACACCGCAATGCGATGGGTGCTGTGATGGGCGGTACGTACTTTATGTTGGCGGATTTTGCTTTTGCAGTTGCAGCCAACTGGGAAAAGATGGGCTGCGTATCGTTGCATTCTGATATCTCTTTCTTGAGGACTGCTAAAGGTAAAAAGCTGATAGCCAAAGCTGTTTGTGTAAGGGATGGAAAGTCTACTGCCTGTTATCGTGTGGATGTTACAGATGATTTTGGTAATCTGACAGCCACAGCAACTGTAAAGGGGTATCACGTTGGGTGATATCAGAGAGGATGGTGTATCGTGTATTTTGATGAACTGCAAGTGGGGATGACGGTGGATACAGTACCCGCTGTTATCGAGAAGGAAAAAATGATGGCTTTTGCCAAGGATTATGATCCTATTCCGCTTCATATGGATGAGGAATATGCGAAAACCACTCCGTTCGGTAAGCTGATCGCTCCCGGTGTGATGTCCTTTATGTCGGTATGGGCAAAGTATCTTGAAGTAGATTTCTTTGGCGAGGAATTGCTTGCAGGTAAATCTACCAAGATCGAATGGTTAAAACCTGTTTTTGCAGACGACGTTTTAACTGGCAAGGCAACTATTACGAAATTGGTTAAACGCAACCCGAGGAACGGACTTGTTGAGGTTACTATCGAGGCATATAACCAAAACGGCGAGATCGTGTTGACCGATGTGACAGAAGCGATTGTTAAGTGTAAAATTAGATAATGTCAGAACAAAAAATGAGGCAGAGATTTTCTCCGCCTCATTTTTAACTAATTGAAAATTATATTCTGATTCACGATTTCTGTAGCTCTGCTACGAATATTATTCATACGACCTGCCCATTCCATTTGGTTGTCTACTTTGAGTTTTTCGGTTACACCCTCACGCTCTGACATCTGTTTTACAAGCCGAAAAAGCATATTCTCAGCTTGTTTGTTAATGTCAGCGAGATAGCCGTTCAACTTTCCGCTTGTCAGCAGATTAAGATAAAAAACCTTGCGATTTTGTTTGATATACCGTAAGTGCCGCTGTCCCCATACTCCGATATGTTGTTGTTCTTCTTCGGGGAGTTTTAAGCAGGGAATGTAATAGTCGCCTTGTAGTTCGTACCAAAGACCGTTCTTTTCATCATAAATAACCTTTTCCATAATCACGCCTCCTTGTAGATTAC
>JAFYUY010000020.1 GCA_017549405.1 Clostridia bacterium
TGTTCACTTGGTCCCGATAAGCTGCGCGATACGGCAAAAAGACTTCTTGCGTGTGCATCGGTTCCTGTTTTGATGAAGCCTAATGCAGGACTTCCCAGAAGTGAGAACGGAAAGACGGTTTATGATATTACCCCGCACGATTTTTCGCAGACCATGCGGGAGCTTATAGGCGATGGCATACGCATTGCAGGAGGATGCTGCGGCACAACGCCCGAATATATAAAAGCTCTTGTTGATAAAACGCATGATATTGTGCCAAAAGCGATAGAGCTAAAAAATATTTCAGTCGTAACTTCATACTGTAAAACGGTCGAGTTCGGCAAAAAGCCTGTTCTTATCGGTGAGCGTATAAACCCAACGGGCAAAAAGCGCTTTAAACAGGCGCTTGTTGAAAACGATATATCTTATATTCTGAACGAAGGGATCTCTCAGCAGGAAAAAGGAGTGCACATTCTTGACGTAAACGTGGGGATACCTGAAATCGATGAAAAGAATATGCTTGTTTCGGCAGTATGTGAGCTTCAGTCGGTGACGGATCTGCCCTTGCAGATAGATACATCTGATGCGGATGCCATGGAGCGCGCATTGCGACGCTATAACGGAAAAGCTATGATAAATTCCGTGAACGGCAAGGAAGAAAGCATGGCGGCAATTTTTCCGCTTGTGAAAAAATACGGCGGACTTGTGGTAGCGCTTACTCTTGATGAAAACGGAATTCCGGCAGATGTAAACGGAAGGATGGAGATCGCAAGGAAAATCCTCGTCCGTGCCGCTCAATACGGCATTTCCCGCAAAGATATAATATTCGATACCCTTGCTATGACCGTGAGTGCCGATAAAGACTCTCCGTCCGTAACTCTTGGAGCTCTGAAGAGAGTGAAAGAGGAACTTGGCTGTAATACAACGCTTGGTGTTTCAAATGTTTCTTTCGGCTTGCCGCAGCGTGATGCCGTAAACAGCACATTCTATGCTATTGCGCTTCAAAATGGTCTTGATGCCGCCATAATGAACCCGTATTCTGCTGATATGATGAAGACATACCATGCATTCTGCACTCTTTCGGGAATGGACGATAACTGCGCGGACTATATAGAATTTGTAAGTAAACTCCCGCAACCTCAGACTGCGGTGTCTGCCGTACCTACAACTCTAAAAGATGCGGAAACTGATTACGGCTCAGAGCTTATGCGAGCGGTTGCCCGCGGAATGAAAAATGATGCGGCAAGCCTTACGGACGAGCTTTTGAAAAGCATAGAACCGCTTGATATAGTTCGCGACGAAATAATTCCCGCCCTTGACAAAGTGGGGAAGGGATATGAGGAAAAAAGAGTGTATCTTCCTCAGCTTCTGATGAGTGCGGAAGCGGCAAAGAGTGCCTTTGAGCGCATAAAAATAAAAATGCTTTCTGCGGATAGTGCGGAAAACACATCAAAATGCGATTTTGTTATGGCAACAGTAAAGGGCGATATTCACGATATCGGTAAGAACATTGTGTGCCTGCTTCTTGAAAACTACGGTTTCCGCGTGCATGACCTCGGTAAGGATGTTCCGCCCGAAGAAGTAGTGGGGATGGTGTGCGAGCTTCACGCACCGCTTGCGGGACTAAGTGCCCTTATGACCACAACAGTTCCCGCTATGGAGGAAACGGTAAAGCTTTTGCACGAAAAAGCACCGTGGTGTAAAGTTGTTGTCGGTGGTGCCGTTTTGACTGAAGAATATGCAAAAAGCATCGGTGCGGATAAATATGCCGCCGATGCCATGGAAGCTGTGAGATATGCGGAAAAGGTGTTTTCCGAAAATTAAATAAAAAACTTACGGGGCTGAGTCTTGAAATGACACAGCCCCGTATTGAATTTAAGCCTTGAGGGTATGGTCGCCCACCCCGCGCACGCGCGGCAGATGGCACCTTATTTTTTTATAATAGCTTTACGCGCACCCCGCGGGACGGGCTGGGCGGTCATCCAAGCGTCACATCCCAGCCTGCAAAATATTTTGCAAGGCGGAGTAGATCTTGTCTGTTAACACTTCCGTCACCCGTCACATCGGAAGCTTCCTCGCTGATCTCCACATCCCAGCCCGCAAAGTACTTTGCAAGGCGGAGAAGATCCTGACGGTTGATGGTGCCGTCAGCAGTTACATCACCCTTGGCGATGATCGTTATTTCTTCATACTGTGCTGTAAATGTCAGCGTTTCCGCAGTCTGAGTCATGCCCTCGGTAAAGCCTTCCCAACCGATAAATCTGTAAGTAAACTCGTCGGTTGCGGGGCGAACGGGGTCTGCGGGAGGAGCGATAACCGCCCCGAAAAGCACACTGTTTTCATACAAAACATTTCCGTCATAGTCAACAAAACTGTGTGAATGCAACGTGTTGTCAAAGACGGCATATAAAACCGTATCGCCTGCCAAAGGCATGGAAAAGTCAAACTCGTTTGTGCAGGCTTCGTCGGTATAAAGCTTTGCGGGGAATCCTAATATTTCAAAAACTGTGCCATGATCTATGCATTTTTTGCGCTTAACTCCGCCGCGGAAAGTTTCTCCGTCGGCTGTATTGATGATGTCAAGATAACACATAAATATTATGTCGGTATTTATTAATTCTTCATAATTACTGCTACCCGAGATATTCAGCCAATTTTCCTGCGTTCCGTAATAATATACATATGCAAGATTGCGGCAACCAAGGAATACAGAACGTCCTATGCTTGTTACATTGCCGGGCAGGCATATGCTTGCAAGGCTGTCGCAGTAACGGAATGCATAACCGCCGATACTTGTTACGCTGTCGGGGATGACGATGCTTGTAAGGCTGTCGCAAGAAGAGAATGCATAATCGCCGATACTTGTTACGCTGTCGGGAATATCAATGCCTGCAAGCCTTAGGCAAGAAGCGAATGCCATCGCGCCGATGCTTGTTACACTGTCGGGGATCTCAATGCTTGTAAGGCCGGTGCAA
>JAFYUY010000021.1 GCA_017549405.1 Clostridia bacterium
CGAAATCGTGTACACTTGAGGGGTTGCCGTAATGCTGAGTCATGATTTCAAGTGCTTTATTTGCGGCCTCGTCGCAAACCTTTGTGGTTGCGGCGTTGTCAAAATATATCATTTTAATGCTTTGCCTTTCCGGACAGCACAACTATCCATAATAATCATGTATTATTTACATTATATACTAAGTTTCCGCAAATATCAATATGAAAAATATATAAATTTTATCGTTTCTCCTATTGATTAATGCGCGTGTTTGGTATATAATTATATAGTTAATATGTTTATACTGTGTTATTTTACACATTTTTAGACAAAGGCTTTGAATCAAACGAAAGGAAATATAAAAATACATGGCAAACGATCAGTCCAGAATCCGCAATTTTTGCATTATAGCGCATATAGATCACGGTAAGTCCACTTTGGCTGACCGAATACTTGAGCTTACAGATACCGTTGAAAAACGCGAGATGGAAGATCAGCTTCTCGATAACATGGATCTCGAGCGTGAGCGCGGAATAACAATCAAGGCGCGTGCAGTTAAGCTGAACTATGCTTATAACGGGGAAGACTATATATTCAACCTCATCGACACTCCCGGTCATGTGGACTTTAACTACGAAGTATCCCGTTCGCTCAAGGCGTGTGAGGGCGCACTTCTTATTATCGATGCAACTCAGGGAATAGAGGCTCAGACCATGGCAAATGCCTATCTTGCATTCGACAATGATCTTGAGATAGTTCCCGTTATCAATAAGATAGACCTTCCGTCTGCGCAGCCGGAAAAGGTTCGTGCCGATGTGGAAGACATCATCGGCATTCCCGCCGATGAGGCACCGTGCGTTTCTGCAAAGGCGGGTATCAATATCGATAAAGTTCTTGAACAGGTAATAAAATCCATTCCCGAACCAAAGGGCGATAGCACAAAGCCGCTTAAAGCACTCATTTTCGATTCATACTACGATTCATACCGTGGTGTTGTTGTTTATATCCGTGTTTATGACGGATGTGTGCGTGCAGGCGATGTTATCAAAATGATGTCAAACGGCATCACATATGAGGTCAACGAAGTGGGATATCTGCGCCCCTTCGGTCTTGCCAAATCCGAAAAGCTTTCAGCTGGCGAGGTTGGCTATATCACAGCCGCCATAAAGACAGTCTCCGATACCCGTGTGGGTGATACCGTTACTTTGGCAGATAACCCCGTAGCCGAGGCTTTGCCGGGATTCAAGCAGGCGCTGCCCGTTGTGTTCAGCGGAATATATCCCGCAGACGGAGCAAGATACGGAGATCTCCGTGATGCACTTGAAAAGCTGTGCCTTAACGATGCATCCCTTACGTTTGAGCCCGAAACTTCAATAGCGCTTGGATTCGGTTTCCGTTGCGGCTTCCTTGGTCTTTTGCACATGGAAGTAATAGAAGAACGTCTTGAACGTGAATTTAATCTTGATCTTATCACAACAGCGCCCAGCGTTATTTATAAAATCACCCGTCACGACGGCAGTGAGTACTATATCGACAACCCCGCAAATTTCCCCGCATCCGATGAATGCGAATTTGTCAGCGAGCCTATTGTCAAGGCAAGCATCATCACTCCCACGGAATATGTGGGCGGCATCATGGAGCTTTGTCAGGACAGACGAGGCACATTCAAGGATATGAAGTATCTTGATACCACAAGAGCTGAGCTTCACTATTTTCTCCCGCTCAATGAGATAGTTTATGACTTCTTTGATGCGTTGAAATCCCGCAGCAAGGGTTATGCTTCTCTTGATTACGAGCTCAACGGCTACGAGCGTTCTTCGCTTGTGAAGCTTGATATTCTTCTCAACGGAGAAGCGGTGGATGCGCTTTCCTTTATCGTTCACACGGAAAAAGCCTACGGCAGAGCACGTCGCATTGCCGAAAAATTGAAGGACAATATCCCGCGTCAGCTTTTCGAGATACCCATTCAGGCGGCAATAGGCGGCAAGGTTATTGCAAGAGAGACCGTAAAAGCACTTCGCAAGGACGTTCTTGCAAAATGTTACGGCGGTGATATCACCCGAAAAAAGAAGCTGCTTGAAAAGCAGAAGGAGGGTAAACGCAGAATGCGTTCCTTCGGCAGCGTGGAAGTTCCGCAGGAAGCTTTCATGGCAGTTCTCAAGTTTGATGAAGACTGAAAATTTGGTTTTGAAGGTAGATTTTTATGAAAAAACTCGGATTATATATCCATATCCCTTTCTGTATACAGAAATGCAGATATTGTGATTTTTATTCCGTTCCCACAAATGCGGGCGTGCCCGATGAATATCTTGAAGCGTTATACAAGCATATGGACGAATACGGACTTCAGACTCAGGAATACTGTGTCGATACTGTTTTTCTCGGCGGAGGAACACCTTCTTTGCTTACCGAAAAGCAGATGGCGTCTTTATTCAAGAAGATATACCGCGATTTCAATGTGGCAAAGAAAGCTGAGATAACCGTTGAAGCAAACCCCGGGACTATTGATAAAAATAAGCTCAGGGCTTATTTGAAGGCGGGAATAAACCGTCTTAGCCTCGGAGTACAGAGCTTTTGCGGCGGGGATCTTGGCGTATGCGGCAGAATACACGGTGTGAATGAGAATATAGAAGCCTTCAGGATCGCAAGGGATGCGGGCTTTTCAAATATCAGCATGGATATCATGTTCGGTCTGCCCGATCAGACCATGGCGGATATCGTTTCGACGCTTAATACCGTTTTCAAGCTTTCGCCCGAGCATATCTCTTTTTACGGACTCAAAATAGAAGAAGGCACCCCATTTCATGATATGCGTGATAGCCTTTCCTTGCCAAACGAAGATTCCGAAAGCGAAATGTATTTTGTAAGCCGCGAGCTTATGCAGCAAAACGGTTATTTCCAATACGAGATTTCGAATTTTGCAAAGAAGAATAAGTTCTGCCGACACAATGTGAAATACTGGAATGGTGACGAATACCTCGGTGTTGGTCCCGCCGCGCATTCGTATTTTTCCGGCAAACGCTTTTCCTTCAAGCGAGATCTTGGACTTTATATAGACAGCTTTTCAGAAAACGGTGCGCAGGAAGGCATAATCGACGAAATGATAGATATTCCGCCGTCGGCACGGGTTGCGGAATATGTTATGCTCAGAATGCGTCTTTCCGACGGTATTGACTGCGAAAAGTTCCATAAGCTTTTCGGTCGCGATTTCGATAGCCTTTATTACGAAAAAATACGCCCGTACATAAGCTCGGGTCATATTCTCCGTACCGAAAAGGGATACGCATTTTCACCCGACGGTATGTACGTATCCAACTACATTCTTTCACGCATTATAGATTTTGATATGACAATTCCGGGAGCTTAAAACGCATTTTCCCGCTAAAGAGGTGACAACAGCTAAATGACCAAAAAATCAAGCGGAGTACTGCCCGTTTCCAAAATGCCGCTTTCGGTTGCCGCGGTATCTTCATATCTCGACACGACCGTTTTGGGTTCCACCCTTGCGGTGCTGGACTCGGTGGATTCCACAAACAGCTACATAAAAAAGAATATAGCCGCCCTTGATGACGGTTTTACCGTTTTGTCGGCATCACAGTCGTCAGGCAGAGGAAGACTGGGAAAGAGCTTTGTTTCGCCCGAAGGAGGACTCTATATGAGCACACTGCTCATGGGTCGCGAATTTGTTGAAAATGCCGAGCAGATAACCGTGCGTGCCGCTGTTGCCGTCAGAAATGCTTTGGTTGAAGTAACGGGTATTGACGATATCGGAATAAAGTGGGTCAACGACATTTATCTGCACGATAAAAAAATATGCGGCATCCTTGCCGAAAGGATAGTGCGTAAGGGATTTTGCGATTTCAGCGTTCTCGGAATAGGCATAAATGTTGCCACCACCGCCGATATGCTCGGCAAGGAGCTTTCGCAGATCGCAGCTTCCATTTCCGATTTTACTCAGGTGGATTTTTCCAAAAACCGCCTTGCAGCATGCATTCTCAATCATCTTGAAAAAACACTGTTTGTTAAAGATAAGGCTCATCATACGGCTATCCTTGATGAGTATCGCGCCCATTCTGTTCTTATCGGCAGAGAGATATATGTTTCAAACGGCGAGGAGAGCGTTCATGCAACTGTTCTCGGTATTGACGATTATGCATCGCTTTATGTTCAGTATGATGACGGTAAGACGGGTATACTCCGTTCGGGAGAGGTAAGCACGAAACTTTTGAAAAAGGAGGACGGAAGATGAAGGTTTTGAGTAATATCTTTTCGGTTATCGGTGCGCAGATAATTTCCATGAGCTTTTTTGACATACTCGATATCGCCATCGTTTCCGTTATCTTCTATTATACATACCGATTTGTACGTGACAGAAGAGCCGGCAAGCTTGCAGTCGGAATCCTGCTGATAATTCTTGCTATGTTTATAAGCAATATTCTTGAAATGAAGGTCTTGAGCTTCCTTATCGAAAATGTCGTTCAGGTCGGAGTTATCGGAGTTGTGATACTCTTTCAGTCCGAGCTTCGTACTTTCCTTGAAAAAATGGGTGGAACTTCCATTATTTCGGGCAGAAACAAAAAGGACAAGCGCCGTCTTTCCCACACAGTGCGCTGCATTGATGCGGTCGTTGAGGCTGTATCTGATTTTTCTGCCGAAAAAACGGGTGCACTTATTATTTTTGAGCGTACCACAAAGCTTGGAGATGTTATAAAGACGGGAACGGTGATCGATGCCGAGGCAAGCCCGTTTTTGCTGAAAAATATTTTCTTCAATAAATCTCCGCTTCATGACGGAGCACTTGTGATACGCGGAAACAGATTCTATTCTGCCGGATGCGTGTTGCCGCTTTCCATGAATCCCGAAATAGTTAAGGATCTCGGCACACGCCACAGAGCAGGCATCGGCATGAGCGAGGATTCCGACTGCGTTTCCGTTATCGTTTCCGAGGAAACGGGAATAGTTTCCATTGCGGTCGACGGAAAGCTCACCCGGGACTATGACAGTGTGACGCTCAAGAGAGAGCTTGTGACCTTGCTGTTCTCTCAAAACAAGAACGACGAAAATAATAACGACGGAGGAGCAGAAAAGTGAAAAAGAATATAGTGCTTTTTTTCAAAAAGCTTGCTCCTAAGATCACTGCAGACGGAGTTGCGGTAAAGCGCAGTATTTCTGCAGATATCGGTGCAAAGCTTATGTGTGTTTTTGCTGCCGTTTGTTTGTGGTTCTACGTTATAGATGCCGACAGTCCCACATATAAAGATACCTTCAGCGGTGTTGAACTGCAGTTCACCGAAAACCTTAAGGGCTTCGAGGTGCTTTCCAGTGAGAGAAATACCATTGATGTTGTTCTTTCGGGCAAGCGCAGCGATATCAATACCATGCGTAATTCAGATATAACAGCAACGGTCGATATCTCGGGCATCACCGAGGCGGGGGAATATCCTCTGAATATTGTTGTCAGCACTTCAAACGAAACTTCCGTCGAAGATTACAGCCCCAAGAGCATTTATGTTTATCTTGATAAGTCCTCAAGCCGCAGCGTTTCCGTGCGTGCGGATTATACAGGCGGCACCAGCGACGATAAAGCACTCAAAATCGGTCAGCTTGAGCCTTCGAAAAAGCTTGTTACTATCTACGGCCCCGAGGAGGCATTGTCGGAGGTCGAAGCAGCCGAGGTCACCGTTGACCTTAATCTGATAAGCCATTCGGTAAGTATGACAAATAAGCCCCTGGTTCTTGTTTCATCCGACGGAACTGTCATAAACAATCAGTATATCCGCCTTGAGGATAAGGCAGTCGATGTTTATGTTCCTGTGTATATGGAAAAAGAGCTTAAGGTCGTTCCCGCTTTCAGATATAACTGTTTCGACAGCGCTCACGTTTCGTATACTGTTAATCCATCTGCGGTTACCGTTCGCGGAGATATTGAAGATGTGGAAACTCTTGAATATATAAATACTTCACCTATAGACGATAAAACAATAGGTAATGCACGTATCGTTCAGGCAGACTATCAGCTGCCCGATAATATAAGTCTTGTCGGAGTGCGCGGAAAGTGCAGCGTAAATATCGGTGTTACCGATTATACCGAAAAAAATATCACCCTTAATTACAGAAGAATAAATGTTGAGGATCTTGCGGTCGATATGGAGGCTGTTCCCGAAGAATCGATCTCTGTAAAAGTGTGCGGTAGTGCAGATGCGCTCTCGCAGATATCCGCATCGGATCTTGCGGCTTCCGTATCGGCAAAAGGACTCTCTGAAGGTACACATTACGGATTGCCCGTTGATATTGCTTTTGCCGACTCGCAGACAAAAAACGCATATATTGCAGACAGTGAGTACACGACAAATCTTCGATTGCAGAAAGTAAATGAAGAAGCAAACAATGAATAACTTGATAAACAGATTGGTTCTGCGTAATGTCCGTGTTCCTTTACGGGAGTATACCGATGCTGCGCAATACGATATGTGTGCAATAACACTTGCGCAAAAGCAGATATCAAAAATACATCTGCGCTATCCCGTTGATAAAAACAGTTTTGCGGTTTTTAAAAAGTCGGTAGATGCGAGAAAGAAAAACGAAATATGCTTTATATATTCCGTTGTATTTTCCCTTGAATCGGAAATTATGGCTGATGATACCAAATACAAAACGTTCTGCGATTTTTGCGCCCGCAATAATATTGCGGTGCTGTGTGAAAGCGCACTTGAGTTCTCATATGGCAGCTTCCCTCAGAAAACGCGCCCCGTTATTGCGGGCTTTGGTCCATGTGGTATGTTTCTTGCTCTGACTCTTGCACGTGCGGGCTTTGCCCCCATTGTTATCGAGCGCGGAAGCGATGTGGATAAAAGAACAGCCGATGTTGAAAATTACTGGAAAACGGGAAAGCTTAGCACTTCATCAAATGTTCAGTTCGGAGAGGGCGGGGCAGGTACATTTTCCGACGGCAAGCTTATGACACGTATAAACGATCCGCTTTGCACCCATGTCCTTGAAACCTTTTATGAGCATGGCGCCAATAAGGATATACTGTTCAATGCCAAACCCCATGTGGGAACGGATAAACTGCGTTCCATAGTAAAGAATATACGTGAAAGTATAATTTCTTTGGGAGGAGAGGTCCGTTTTGATACTTGCCTTACCTCCATTGTCAAAGACGGTAGTGGAAAGGTGTGTGCAGTAAAGACTGACCACGGAGATATTGCGACCGATGCGGTGTTTTTAGCCATAGGTCACAGCGCAAGAGATACTTTCAGAAGCCTTATTTCAGAAGGTATTGACATTTCCGCAAAGCCTTTTTCTGTGGGTGTGCGCATAGAGCATCTTCAAAAAAACATAAACCGTGCACTTTACGGGGAACAGTACGAAAATCCCGCATTACCGCAGGGCGAATATTCTCTTTCAAAAAGATTCGGAGACCGTGCGGTGTATTCGTTTTGTATGTGCCCCGGGGGAACTGTTGTGGCATCTGCCAGTGAAAACGGCACGATCGTAACAAACGGAATGAGCTATTCATCCCGAAACGGCACAAATGCCAATTCCGCCATTGCGGTGTCTGTCAATACTGCGGATTTCGGCGGAACGGTTGATGGTGCTATGGACTTTCAGTATAAGATCGAGCAGGCAGCTTTTGCGGCTGCAGGAGCAGACGGCTCGGCACCTGTTGAAAACCTCGGGCATTTTCTCGGAAGAACAACTATGGATATTACCGATGTTTTGCCGACATATACTGGTGGCACTGCGCCTTGCGATATAGGCTCACTTTTCCCCGAATACATTTCGGAGCTGCTTCGGTGTGGTATAAAATCGTTTGAAAGTCATATCAGCGGTTTTTCTGCAGATTCTGCCATCCTTACCGCTCCCGAAACACGCACATCATCACCCGTGAGAATAAACCGGACGGAAGAGTTTTGTTCTCTTTCGTGCGAAGGACTTTATCCGTGCGGAGAAGGTGCGGGGTATGCGGGGGGAATAACAAGTGCCGCAGATGACGGTATCCGATGTGCTCTTTCTTATATAAGCAAATATAAACCAAATATCAATTAAGGAATTTATTATGACTCAAAAAGGGCTTGTTTTATCACTCGATGGTGAATATGCAACGGTTCGCGTCATGCGAACGAGTGCGTGCGAGGGCTGCAAACAGAAAGATCTATGTGCAGGCATATCTGCCGGATGCCCGGAAGGAAAGCCGCTTGACGTTGTTGTGAAAAATTGTGCGGGTGCAGCCGTCGGAGATAACGTTTTGCTGACATCTCCTTCGGGCTTTGTACTCGGTGCGGCATTTTGCGTGTTCACAGCTCCGATAATCATTGCTGTTGTGGTATATTTCATCTGTGCTTATCTTACACACAATGTCACACTTTCTTATATCGTGACAGCACTTTCGTTTATCATATCGATGCTGCTCTTTTGCTTTGGTCTTAATGCATATACCGCGAAAAGACAACCCGTTGAAATTTCGCACATTTTATAAGAATTTTAGAATAACGAGATCTTCACATGAATATTAAACTTAAAAACCAAAAAGAATGGATCACAAAAGAATATAGTCTGTCGGAGGCAGAACAACTTTCGCAAAGGCTCGGAATATCGGAGTTTCTTGCACGACTTCTTGTTATAAGAGGCTTTGCCGATGCTCATGCGGCAGCTGATTTCCTTAACGCAGACGATCTCAGCTTTCACGATCCGTTTTTACTCACAGATATGGATAAGGCGGTCGAGCGCATAAAGCGTGCTATAGCCGAAAAAGAAAGGATCCTGATTTACGGGGATTACGATGTGGACGGCATTTCTTCCGTATCGGCCCTTTATCTTTTTCTTTCCCGATCGGGAGCCGATGTGTGCTATTACATTCCCGAACGTCTTTCGGAAGGCTACGGTCTTAATAAAGGTGCCATAGATAAATTTGCCATGTCCGGCATTGATCTTATAATAACTGTTGATACTGGAATCACCGCTTGTGCCGAAGCGCAATATATAAACGAATGCGGAATGGATATTATAGTAACAGACCACCACGAATGCCGGGGAGAGCTGCCGCTTTCAGCGGTTGCGGTCATCAACCCCAAACGCCCGGGCAATAAGTATCCCATGGCAGAACTTGCGGGGGTCGGTGTTGTGTTCAAGCTCATCTGTGCGCTTTCGCCAAAAGATGAAATTTCTTCTGTATGTGCGGAATATCTTGATATAGTTTCTCTTGGAACGGTTGCGGATGTTATGCCAATAGTCGGCGAAAACCGCAGGATCGTTACCCATGGGCTTGCTGTTTTAAACAGCTCACGTAACCTTGGCATAAGAGCATTACTCTCAAAGGCAATGCCCGATTCGCAAAACTCAAACCGTAAGGTAACGGCTGGTACCATAGGCTTTGCAATAGCTCCAAGACTTAATGCGGCAGGACGAATAGGCGATGTTAAACGTGCGGCAGAACTGCTTATAACCAACGACACAAAAAGGGCAGAGGAAATATCCGAAGAGCTTTGTGCGCTCAACCGTGAAAGACAAAATATTGAAAACAGCATTCTGGAAGTTGCGGTTGCAAGGATAGAAGCGGGTTACGATTTTGAAAAGAACAAAGTCATAGTACTTGCGGACGATTCCTGGCACCAGGGCGTTATTGGTATTGTGGCATCACGCATTACCGAAAAATACGGCTTGCCGTGCATTCTTATTACTTTTTCGGGTGATATCGGCAAAGGCTCTGCAAGAAGTATTCCGGGTTTTAACATAAATGAAGCAATAACCGCCTGTAAGCATACTCTTATCAAGTGCGGCGGTCATGAGCTTGCGGCGGGTCTTTCACTTGAACGGGAAAGCTTTGAAGAATTCAAGGCTGCAATAAACGACTATGCTTTCGATAAGATCACAGATGAGATGCGCACTCCTTGTCTTTATGCCGACTGCGAGATAGAGGCGGACGAGATAGATATGGAGCATGCGGTCGAGATAGGATATCTTGAGCCTTACGGCAACGGAAATCCTTCTCCCGTTTTTATTCTCAAGGATGCGGTTATCGAATCAGTAACTCCTATCGGCATGAATAAGCACTTAAAGCTTGTGCTTCAAAAGGACGGGAAGAGTTTTTCTGCACTTTATTTCAATAAAACGCCCGAAGAATTTGAATTTTTACAGAACTTCACCGTGGATGTTGCATTTAATCTTGAGATTAACGAGTTCCGCGGAAGTCGGTCTGTTCAGCTTAACATTAAAGACATGAGAAAGTCCGAAAAGGACAAGTTATACATAAACCGCCAGGGAAAAGACTATCTGCGTGCCATTGCATCGAATATGATCTCAAAGGAAAACCTACCCGATATGCAGGCATTCCGTGCCGCTTTCATATATCTGCGCACGTTTTTGAAAAATTCCGAAAATGTGGATGTATATAAGATGTCAGTGCAGATCTCCCGTGATTTTTCCATATCGGTCACTCCGTGTATGCTTAATATCATGCTGGATGTGTTTGCCGAAATGGGGCTTGCGTCAGTTGAGCGTGCATCGCTCAACGATGCTTCGGTTTCACTAATAAGTGTTGACGGAAAAGTCAACCTTGAAAATTCATGTTTGCTCACAAGGCTCAGAGAAGCCATAATTTGATATTGCGGAGAATGATTTATGGATTATTATGCCGAATTAAACAAAACACTATTGAGTATCAGCACTCAGTATAATTTTGAAAAAATTAAAAAAGCGTATGATTATGCGCATGAGATGCATTCGGGACAGTTCCGGAAATCGGGTGAGGAATATATTTCTCACCCCGTTGAAGTTGCCCGCATCGTGGCACAGCTTGAGCTTGATACAGATTCCGTGTGTGCTGCGCTTCTTCACGATACCCTTGAGGACTGCAAGGAAAAGACTGACTGCGAGACCATAAAAAAGCTTTTTGGTCCCGAAGTGCTTGAGCTTGTGGACGGCCTTACAAAGCTTGTGGATATTCACTTTGAAAACCGCGAGGAGGAAAGCGTTGAAAACCTGCGCAAAATGTTCCTCGCTATGTCCAAAGATATCCGTGTTATTTTTATCAAGCTTGCGGACAGACTTCACAATATGCGTACTCTTTCTGCACAGCCCGATGCAAAACAGCGCTCTATCGCGCTTGAAACGATGCACGTTTACGCACCGCTTGCGCACAGACTCGGTATTCAGAAGATCAAGGGCGAGCTTGAAAATCTTGCGTTGCGCTATCTTGACCCTATCGGCTACGAGGAAGTCAAAAATGAGGTAGATCACCGCTACGGAGAAAACCGGGATTTTCTTGACCAGGCGCAGATGCTCATTCATGATAAACTCAGCGAAGAAAAGATTCCGTACTCCATGTCCGGCAGAGTAAAATCCATTTTCAGTATTTACAAGAAAATGTATAATCAGGGAAAGAGCTTTGACGAGATATTCGATTTTTATGCCATCCGCATAATTGTCGATACCGAGCTTGAATGTTATACGGTACTTGGTATAATCCATGAAATGTTCAACCTTATTCCCGGAAGATTCAAGGATTATATTTCAACACCAAAGCCAAATCTCTACCGCTCTTTGCACACAACGGTAATCGGTCGACGCGGCATTCCCTTTGAAGTTCAGATAAGAACATGGGAGATGCATACGGTTGCGGAATACGGTGTGGCGGCACACTGGAAATATAAATCGGGTGAGGAAGATAAAGAAAACATTGCAGAAAAGCTCAAGTGGATACGCACTCTTGTTGAGACCGAAAAGGGCGATGCAGATAATGAAGAATTTCTGAAGCCGCTCAAGATCGATGTTTTCGAAGATGAGATATTTGTATTCACCCCAAAGGGTGATGTAATAAGCCTGCAGAGCGGTGCCACGGCAATAGATTTTGCATTTGCCATCCACAGTGAGGTCGGCAACCGCATGACAGGAGCCAAGATCAATGGC
>JAFYUY010000022.1 GCA_017549405.1 Clostridia bacterium
CATACTTTCGGTATATGCGAAATATTCTTCCTTTGACGCAAAGCGCGGAGTGAATTCCGCCTTTATTTTTTTCGCCCGCTCACCGTCATTACGAAGAAGAAGCTCCAGCATCGTAAGCTGCCATTTTGCAGACAAAACACATGCTTTTTCGGGGTCTGTGATCTGATAATCCATGCCGTGTGAGGTGCCGCACGCACCCGGAACATAGGGATGAATAACAGGCATTATGCACGAAAGATCTCCCATATCAGTACTTCCCGACCCAGTTCTTTCGGAATAATCGAAGCCCACACCCAAAGCATCTGCCGCATCACGGGCAAGCTCTATCATTCCGGGGCAGTTTTCAAGAGGAGCGTATCCCGGAAAATCCGTTATATCGACATTCGCGCCCAAAGAAAGCGCCCCGCCGATAAGTGCTCTGTTTATCTTGAAGTTTGCGTTCTTTATGGCATCAAAAGTCTTTCCTCGCACATAGCTTTCCACTATGACCCTGTCGGGAATGGCATTTACCGCATTACCGCCCGAAGTTATTATGGGGTGGAATCTTATTATATCGGGCTCTGCAAAAGTTTCCCTCAGGGCATTCGCTGCCGAAATTCCCGTATTTGCGGCATAAAGTGCATTGCAACCGTACCACGGAGTTCCTCCCGCATGGGCGGCTTTTCCTTTATATATCACTTTTTTTGCAATACAGCCAACAGATCCCACGTTTGCCGAAAACGCTTCTCCGCCTGCGGTATGTACCATAAATGCAATGTCCACACCGTCAAAATATCCGCGACTCAGAAATTCAGGCTTTCCGCCAAAGTATTTTATTATTCCCTTTGATTTGAGCTCCGACCGATACCCGATCTCTATAAGCTCCTCCGCAGGCACGGCACAAAGCCTTATTCTGCCGCAAAGTCCCTCAAGAATTCCTTCTTCTTTGAGTGCCGCCGCAATTCCCACAAGTGCTGCCGACTGTGCGCTGTGACCACAGCAGTGCACCGCACCCGTTTCCTTATCGCATTCGGGGTGGTCGTAGCATATGAGGGAATCCATCTCAGCCAAAATGAGGATCTCGGGTCCCGGTCTTCCCGTATCAATAACGGTATAAAATCCGGGTATGTTTTCCGCTCTTACAACGGAGTATCCGAGCCGCGTAAAAATGTTTTCAAGATACGCGCTTGTTTTAACTTCCCTGTAACCCGTTTCGGGGTTTTCCCATATGAACTTCTGGGTTTCGAAAATGAGCTCTCTGTGTTTTTCCACAGCCTTTATTATATTTTCTTTCATGATACTTCGCTCGTTTCGCAGTTTATTCGGGTTTCTTATCAAAATCGAGTGTCAGCTCATAATCTCCAAGCTTATTCACTCGGAAACCGTTTTTCTTATACTCATCATAGTCAAAAGCCTCGAGCTCATCTATGGCAAGCTTGTGGAATTCATAAAAATTATGCCACCATTCCCAGCCGCTTCCAAGCTCGTTGGAAAGATATGCATCTGCAATATCGCAAGCCGTCTGAGGAGCCACGTAAAAAGCACCCATGGCAAGCACATTTACACCGTTGCCCGTTATGGCACGGAGTGCCGCGGGCAGACTTTCAACAACACCCGCATGTACATGAGGGCATTTGCTTGCCGCAATATGTATTCCCATTCCCGTTCCGCAAAACAGAAGTGCACGCTCGTAGTTGCCCTCGGATATCTCCGCACCGACGCGGAGTCCCACTCTGTGAAACATAAGGTCTGTGTCATTCGGGTCACTGTCCTTTTTGACACCGAGGTCGAGTATCTTCCAGCCTTTTTTGGTCAGATGTTCCACCACCACTTCCTTGAGGGGAAAACCTGCAAAATCCGCACCGACCACCAGATATTTTTCTTTTACCGTTTTCACGTTACTTCTCCTTGTTTTTCCGATATAAAAATTTCAAATCGTACCACAGACGATCTGTTGTTTATTTCTTATAGCGAAACCGTGCGACTCAGAATTCCTTTTTGAGCTCCACACCGTTTGCATCTGTGTGCAAAGAGTTGGTAAGAAGTCTTACAAAGTCCACAAGTGCCCAGATCTCGCCGCCAATTCCCGTGCATACGGTAAGGATTATCTTGATAACACCGTATTTTGTGTAACCGAGATAAAAATCGTGGATCCCGATGCTGCCGAGGAAGAACGCAAGCAAAACCGCAACAAGCTTTGACTTTTGCTCTGTGCCTGCAGGTACAACAACATTCTTTACAGCCGCACCGCAATTCGTACAGAAAGCAGCACCCTGATTCAGCTCGCTTCCGCAGTTGGAACAGAATCTTTCTCCCGTACCCTTGGCAAAGCCGCATGTCATGCACGCTGCCGCATTTTCGTTGATCTCATTTCCGCAATTTTTGCAATACATATATATTTCCTCCTAAAAAAATAATATCAGTTTAACTGCCCAGTTTATAATTGAAGCAATTCCTATGAGTGCCAAAACGATTTTGTGCGCACGGTGTTTGAAATCGAAAAGTATGTATGCGAAAACATACGGCATAAAAAATATCAAAGCATTGTGTTTTATTGCCGCAGCAAGATCCCCTCTCAGCACTGCAAACAATGCCCTCGTCATCCCGCACCCCGGGCAGGGTATTCCCGTGAGTTCAAGATACACGCAGGAAATGCCGAAATAATTAAACAAGGCGTATGCTGCCGCAAAATAAGCCGCTAAAAACAATCCGCAAAAAATCTTTTTTGTCATATCAAAGCAAAAGCTTCCGTTTATATTTCACCCGCGCACAGCGGGTAATGTCGAATTTTATACTTTTATTTTAACTTATCAGGAGTACTTTGTCAATCCCATTTTTGCAATTATCTGATGTTGCAAATTCAAGAATGCGGAATGCAAAAATTACGGAAGAAACGGACCATATCAATGCAATATGTTATTTATACTGATCTTTAATTATAAAATTATGTTGCAAGGGCCCCGACCCCTTACCCAGATCAAGCCCTGCGGCAAGAGCATCCGAAATATATTCCTTTGCTTTCTTTACCGAATCCGAAACAGTCGATCCCTTTGCAAGATTTGATGCAATGGCAGATGACAGCGTACATCCCGTTCCGTGCGTGTTTGGATTTGCAATGCGTTTGCCTGAAAACCACGTGATTTTTCCGTTTTCAAACAAAACATCATTTGCATCGTTTATGCTATGACCGCCTTTCAGAAGAACACCGCAGCCAAATGTTTCGCCTATATATTTTGCGGCTTTTACCATATCCTCACCGGTGCGGATCTTTATACCGGACAAAGCCTCCGCTTCGGGAATGTTGGGAGTAACAAGCGTTGCAACGGGAAAAAGTTTTTCGGTCAAAGCTTTTATTGCACTTTCTTTCATGAGAGATGAGCCGCTTGACGCCACCATTACGGGATCGACCACGATATTTTTTGCATCATAAAACACCAGTCTTTCTGCAATCACCTCTGCAAGTTCACCTGATGGTACCATGCCGATCTTTACACCGTCGGGGAATATATCCTCAAACACCGCATCAAGCTGTTCTTTCAGAAATTCGGGAGAAGACTCCATGATCGCTCTCACGCCAAGGGTGTTTTGAGCTGTAAGTGCCGTAATGGCGCTCATTGCATAAACTCCGTGCATCGTCATGGTCTTGATATCCGCCTGAATACCTGCGCCCCCGCTAGAATCGCTGCCCGCCACAGTAAGTGCCGTTTTCATAAACGTTGCTTTTACCATAATTCAAGTTCCTTTGCCCTTTGCACAAGCTGAGCCGCAGCCATTTTCGGATCTTCAGATTTCATAATAGCCGACACAACACAAATTCCCGCAACGGGTATTCCTTTCAAAATGTCAATGTTGTCCTTGTTAAGCCCTCCTATGGCATTTACCGGAATGGGTACGGCATTACAGATATCCCTTAACGTATCGGCAGAAGTCGCAACTGTCTTTACCTTTGTTGTTGTGGGATAAATCGCGCCCACTCCGAGATAGTCGGCTCCCTGTTCGTAAGCCTCCTTCGCCTGAAGGACTGTCTTGGCGGTTGCACCCACGATCTTACCTTTGCCCATAAGCTTTCTTGCCAAATGCACGGGCATATCGCTTTGCCCCACATGAACTCCCTCGGCATCAACGGCAAGAGCCACATCTACTCTGTCATCTATAATAAGCGGAACGTTATATTTTTTTGTGATACCATGGACTTTTTCTGCAAGTGATATATATTCTCTTGTGACCCTTTCTTTTTCACGAAGCTGAATAAGGGTCGCCCCGCCCTCAAGAGCCCTTTCAATACGGCATAAGAATTCTTCCTCCGAGCAGGCTGAACTGTCGGTTATGAAATACAGTCTTGTATTTATTTCTTTCAACTCACATTTCCTCCATTTTTATATGCTTTGATATTTCGTCCTTGCCAAGGGTTGAAATTCTGTCCATCAGGTTGACCGCATAACTTCCGCATCCTTTTTCTGTTTTGGCAAGCTCTCCGCATATTCCAAAATAAACACATGCAAAAACAGATGCGTCGATGGGTGCAAGCGTTGTCAGAAACACCGCACATACAGCACCAAGCATGCATCCTGTTCCCGTAATGCGGGCAAGCTGATATGTTCCGTTTTTAACGTGGACCACTCTTTTTCCGTCTGTTATAATATCCGTTTCCCCTGATGCAAGAATAACCGTTTTATATTTCAGAGCAAGCTCTTTTGCCGCACCCGATATAACGCTTACATCAAGGGATGCTTCGGCATCAACGCCCGGGCAAGAATATTCCTCATTGTTCAAAGCGGCAATTTCCGAATAATTACCCTTTATCACGGAAGGCACGGATATTTCAAGCAGATTCAGCACATACCTGCGTCTTAATCCCGAACAGGCTATTCCCACAACATCCAATAAAACGGGAATGTTTTTTTCTTTTGCCTTTTTTAAAGATATCGGCATCGACTCCATTCTTGCGTCCGTGATGTTTCCGATATTGAGCATAAGTGAATCCGAGGTGCAGGTTATCTCACCGGCCTCCATAGGGTGCTCTGCCATAATTGGTTTTGCCCCGAGGGAAAGTATTGCATTTGCACATCCGTTTATGGAAATGGGATTTGTTATGCAATGGATGAGGGGTCTTTGCTCCTCAATACGCTTTCGAATGCCGTAAAGCTTTTCTGTCATTATTTTTTTACCGCCTTATAAATATAATATACCACTGCCGTAACGATACATACGCAAAGAGAAATATACGGCAAAACATCGAATATCGGCAAAGTGAGCTTGAATATTCCCGATGCTATTTCTATTACAACAAAAAGGATCGCCCCAAACGCAGCAATTACCAAAGTATTTGATAAAAGGCTGCTTTTATCGTGATAACTTTTTGATGCAAGCATATTTTGTATTCTCTCAAGCATTCCGTTATCCGCAAATTTTCGCAAAAACACATAAGCAATACTTCCGCCAATGAGTGTGCCGCAAATAAACGACGGAACATAAAAGAGCGGGCTTAGTCCCTCTTTGCCCCAGATAAATTTCATAACGGGATATGACAAAACAGCTCCGACAACACCGGTGCCTATAATTTCGCCAAGCACCGCAAAGATGATCTTGCCTTTTGACAAGCGATAAAACACTCCCGACAAAAATGCGCCGAATATCGCTCCTGTCAGGGCAATGGGCGGAATTCCCATTGTAGCCATGCGTATGATACCAATAAGAGTTGCACATAAAAGCGAATACCACGGTCCGAGGAATACAGAACACACAATGTTGATAAAATGCGCCATCGGGCACATTCCCTCGACTCTGAGTATGGGAGATATTATCACTCCGAGAGCAATAAGCATTGAAAGCACGGTCATTTTAAGTAATTTTTTTGAATCAGTCATTTTAAAATCCTCTTTTCTTGTTATTATACAAGGCATAAACCTTGCTCGGTCGAGAATCAATTTTCTCCTCTCACCCCGAAACACGGGTTCCCATCGCAAAATACAAGACAAAAGGCGCTCGCCAGATATCCGTCCGATCGAATCGGAATTAATATCACCTCCGGGCAAATAAAAAAAGGAAGCCACCCGATCCGGTAACTTCCAATTTACACAAAGCATTCCTGAAACTTGCGTTCAGGCATCCCTACGTTGGCATTATCCAAATCAGGTTCTCGGTCGAAGGTCATACCTTCCTCTCAGCCTGTAATACAAGCTCCCGTTTTTTATTTAATTTTTATATAAAATCAATGTGCATTTAAAATGCCAC
>JAFYUY010000023.1 GCA_017549405.1 Clostridia bacterium
GCCTTACCGCTTGCGGTTTAAGAGGTCTTCACCCGCCCTTTTCTTCGCCAACGGATTGCATGCCGCAAAAAAATATTTGTAAAGGTGGAATTTAACCATGATGCAGAAAGACGAAAAGCAGCAGATCATTGAACAGTACCGCACACACGAAGGCGACACAGGTTCTCCCGAAGTACAGATCGCGATCCTCACATCGCGCATCAACACTCTCACAGAGCACCTCCGCACAAATCACAACGACCATCACTCCAGACGCGGTCTTCTTAAGATGATCGGTCACAGAAGAAATCTTCTTAACTATCTTCAGTCCAAGGACATCACTCGTTACCGCGCAATCATCGAAAAGCTCGGTCTCAGAAAGTAATCACAGTGAGGCTGCTGGTTTATACAGCAGCCTCAAAATGTATATTCCGGAAGGGTGCAAAAGCACTTTTAGCATTTAAAAATTCTGTCGAAAAAAGCTTTCGGCACGGTTTTTAAGTGCTAAGACTTTTCGCCCGCCGTTATATAAATAATTAATTTTACGGAGGAACATGAAATGTTCGAAGGTATCAAAAATCTTTTCAGCGGCCTCCGCGCTCAAGGAAAAGAAACGGAGGTAAAAGACATGTTTGAAAACTACAAGAAGTTTTCCTTCGACTTCCAGGGCAGACCCCTCGTTGTCGAAACAGGTAAGATCGCTCAGCTTGCAAACGGTGCAGCTCTCGTTCGTTACGGCGAGACCGTAATTCTTGCCACCGCCACAGCAAGTGCCGCTCCCCGCGAAGGTATTGATTTTCTTCCCCTGTCTGTTGACTTTGAAGAAAGACTTTACGCAGTGGGTAAGATCCCCGGCAGCTTCCTCAAAAGAGAAGGCAAGCCCAGCGAAAAAGCAGTTCTCACATCCCGCGTGATAGACAGACCCATCCGCCCGCTCTTCCCCAAGGATCTGCGCAACGATGTCTGCCTTAATCTTCTCGTTCTTTCGGTAGATCCCGATAACTCTCCCGAAATAACCGCCATGATCGGTGCATCCATTGCCCTTTCTATTTCCGATATTCCCTGGAACGGTCCTATTGCAGGCGTTTTCATGGGTCTTGTTGACGGCGAACTTGTTGTTAACCCCACAGCTGCTCAGCGTGAAAAGAGCGATCTTGAGCTTACTGTTGCCGGCAGCGAAAAGAAGGTCGTTATGATCGAAGCAGGCGCCAAGGAAGTTTCCGAAGATAAGATGTACGAAGCTATCATGAAAGCTCATGAAGAGATCCGCAAAGTGGTTGAATTCATCAACTCCATCGTTGCAGAGATCGGCAAGCCCAAGTTCTCTTATCCCTCCTGCGATGTTGACCACGATATGTTCGATGCGGTTTCTGAATTTGCTATCGAAAAGGTAAGATATGCCCTTGATACAGACGACAAGACCGTACGCGAAGAAAGACTCAACGTTGTTTACGACGAAGTGTTCGCACACTTTGAAGAAACATATCCCGATTCCAAGGCTGCTATTTCCGAATGTCTCTACAAGCTCCAGAAGTTTGTTGTGAGAAGATGGCTGCTTGATGACGGCAAGCGTGTTGACGGCAGAAGACTCGATCAGATCCGTCCCCTTGCTTCTGAAGTAGGAATCCTCCCCAGAACCCACGGTTCCGCCCTCTTCACAAGAGGTCAGACTCAGGTGCTCACCACTGTAACGCTTGGTCCCGTGAGCGATCAGCAGCTTCTTGACGGTATCGACAACGAAGAATACAAGAGATATATGCACCACTACAATATGCCCGCATATTCCGTTGGCGAAGCAAAGCCCACCAGAAGCCCCGGACGCCGCGAGATCGGTCACGGTGCCCTTGCTGAGCGTGCTCTTGTTCCCGTTATTCCGGATGTTGAAAAGTTCCCCTACGCTCTGCGTCTTGTTTCCGAGGTAGTTTCCTCCAACGGTTCCACATCCCAGGGCTCTATCTGTGCATCTACCCTTGCTCTTATGGATGCAGGTGTTCCGATCACAGCTCCCGTTGCGGGTATCTCCTGCGGTCTTGTTACCGAAGGCGAAAGATGGATGACCATGCTTGACATCCAGGGTCTTGAAGACTTCTTCGGCGACATGGACTTCAAGGTTGCAGGTACAAAGAAGGGTATCACAGCAATTCAGATGGACCTCAAGATCGACGGTCTTACTCCCGAAATAATAAAGGCAGCGTTTGAACAGACACGTGAGGGCCGTATGTTTATCCTTGATGAAGTAATGCTCAAGGCTATTCCCGAACCCCGTGAGGATGTTTCCAAGTACGCTCCCAAGATGATCTCTACCAAGATCGATCCCGAAAAGATCCGCGAAGTTATCGGATCCGGCGGAAAGGTCATCCAGAAGATCTGCGCTGATACAGGTGCGAAGATCGACATCGAGGATGACGGCTCCGTATTTATCGCAGCAATCGACAGAGATGCAGGCTACAAGGCTCTCGGCATAATCAACGCCATCGTTAATGACCCCGAAGTGGGCACAGAATTCGTAGGCAAGGTAACCCGTCTTATGACATTCGGCTGCTTCGTTGAATATGCTCCCGGCAAGGAAGGTCTTGTTCACATTTCAAAGCTCGACAAGAAGCGCGTTGAAAAGGTTGAAGACGTGGTTTCCGTTGGCGACGAGATCAAGGTAAAGGTCGTTGAGATCGACGACAAGGGAAGAATCAATCTTTCCAGAAAAGATTGCCTTTGATTCTTAACCAAATAAATTTACCGCCCGCAGTTTTGCGGGCGGTTCTTTATTTAAGTATGTGTTCAACGCTTTGCAAAGAGTAACGAATTTCTCTTTGAACGCTCGCATCATGCATAATGCACAGATTCCGTGCATTTTTGCGCTGAAAAAGCTATGGTTATATTCTTTAACTAACAGGTGAACCCAAAAAAGATGATAAAAACACGATATTCGATCTGCGGTTTGCATATATTACACAACATAAAACAGGGAGCCGCAGCCCCCTTATTCTATATCTCATGCCGTCGGTCAATGGATCACCGCACCGTTATTTACCAATATCTCCTGAATGCGTTTTACGTTGGCATCGTGAGTGCTTGTGCCCTCATCGGCGCAGACTGCCGCAGCAACACCTGCCGCTTCTCCGAGGCAGCATACGATGGGCATTATGCGCACCGAAGCCTGGGCTTCGTGGTCAACAGAAATACATCTGCCTGCCGCAAAAAGGTTCTTCGCATCACGCGGAACAAGGGTGCGGTAAGGTATCTCGTAATATTGACCGTCGGGGAAAAAGTAATGGCTTGTACCCTCTCCTTCGGGGTTGTGGATATCAATGTCATAGTTTCCGCAGGCAATGGAATCCTCGAATTTTGTACAGTCAACGATCTCTTTTCCCGTAAGTATATGAAGTCCGTTTATCATACGGCTCTCACGCACACCGATCTCGGAGGCAGTAGAGATAAGTTCGGAATCCTTCATGGATTCGAGATTGTTTTTCAGCAAAAGATATACTTCATATGCCTGCTCACGAGCTTCAATTTCCGCCGCAGTAACATCAAACGGATCAACAGGGTTAAGACGTACTATGCGGGTGGTGTTGAAGTGGATAACACCCTTCTGCATAAATTTGTCGAACACCAGCACATCTTCCCTTGGATTATGTATTTTTCCTTCAGCCTTATACTGCTTGTAAAGCTCCTGCATTTTCGGTCTTTCCTGCGCGAATTTTTCCGTGTCCACATTGCTCACACGGAAGCACAATGTCATAGGCTGACAAAGTCCGTCACTTTCACGACCCAATCTGCAGGGAATCCCCGCACGGTATGTAAGGTCAGCATCACCCGTGGCATCTATAAAGTAGTCGGCAAAAAGCTCTATGTTTCCTGATTTTGTGGCGACCGTCACAGAATTCACTTTTCCGTCGGAACAGTTTACACCACAAAGATATGCGTGGTAGAGCAGATCCACACCCGCATCCTTTGCCATTCGGTTGAGCAAAAGTTTAAGATGTTCTTCGCCAAAAACGCTTCTTCCCGCCATGTGCATAGTTTCACCGGTGAGTAAGCGGAGCTTGTCCAGCTCATCCTGGATCTCAAGAAAAAGTCCCGAGGAAAGTCGATGCTGTTTGCCGTCTATACGGGTGGAATATGGCATAAAGGGGTTTACAAGCGCATTTGCCGCAGCGCCGCCCATGCAATTGGATTTATCAAAAAGTAAAACCTTTTTACCGAGTCTTCCCGCAGATATTGCGGCAGCGGCACCTGCGAAGCCTCCGCCTGCCACGATAATGTCATATTTTTTCATAAGCCAAAACCCTCTCGATTGAATATTATACAAATATTTTATTCTACTTTTATGTAAATGTCAATAAATGAAGTAAAAATATTTTTCAAGATGCAATATTTTTACAAAAATCATCACTTTGCACACATTTGGATAAAAAGCAAAAAGCGCCCAATATTTTTGGGCGCAACAACAACGGCGTCATAGGCGCCGTTGAAAAAACGATATCAAAAACTATAAATTAGTCCCAAAGACCTGCATCGATGTCGTTGTCGTTACCATCTCCGCCTACAAGA
>JAFYUY010000001.1 GCA_017549405.1 Clostridia bacterium
CAAGGTGTTGCTCCGGATAGGGTTTACACGGCACACGGTGTCTCCATCATGTCGGTGAGCTCTTACCTCGCCTTTTCATCCTTACCCGAAAAAATCGGGCGGTACTTTTCTGTTGCACTTTCCCTAAGGTCACCCTCGGCGGACGTTATCCGTTATCCTGCTCTGTGAAGCCCGGACTTTCCTTACGCTGCTGCTTTCGCGTGCAGTCGCACGACCGTCAGGTTCGGTAATGGGGAAAAAAGACAAGCCTTTTGATTTTTATGTGTTATGCTTCGGAAACTTTAACCTCTCCGTTTTCAACCGAAACGGAAAGAGTGTTTATTTTTCTGTTGTAATTCGAAATAATAAGCTCTGCCGCCTTATCCTCCACATTTTCCTGGATATATCGACGAAGATTACGTGCACCGAATTTGAGGCTGAATGCCTTCTCGGCAAGGTGTGCCGTAAGCTCGGCGGAATATGAGAGCGAAATTCCCTTTTCCGCAACCGCCTTTGAAAGGTCGGAAAGCATGATAGAGGCGATTTTTTCAAAGTTTTCTTTTGTGAGCTGATTGAACACGATTATCTCGTCGATACGGTTCACAAATTCGGGGCGGAGGAACGAGAACAAAGCGTTCATTATTCTGTCTGAACTTATGGAACCTTCTGTGCCCGAGAATCCCGCAGAGTTCATTCCCGTGCTGGAGCCTGCATTGGTGGTCATTACGATGATGGTGTTTTCAAAGCTTACCTGCTTGCCGTGGGCATCGGTGATCTTTCCGTCATCAAGTATCTGCAGAAGGATGTTCAGAACATCGGGATGCGCTTTTTCTATTTCGTCAAACAGTACCACGGAATAAGGTCTGCGGCGGATCTTTTCGGTGAGCTGACCTGCTTCGTCATAGCCCACATATCCGGGAGGTGCACCTATTATGCGTGACACGGCGTGCTTTTCCATAAATTCCGACATATCAAGGCGGATAAGTGCCTCGGGAGAATCGAAAAGGTCGGAAGCAAGGGTCTTCACAAGCTCGGTCTTACCCACGCCCGTGGGACCTGCGAATATAAAGGAAACGGGCTTTCTCTTGGCAGAAATGCCTGCACGTGAACGTTTTATGGCTTTTGCCACGGAATCAACCGCCTTGTCCTGACCGACTATTCTGCATTTCAGCCGTTCGGAAAGCTGATCGATCCTTATGAATTCATTTTCTGTTATACTGCTTGCGGGAATGCCCGTCCATATCTCAATCACGTTTGCAAGGTGTTCGGGAGTTACGGTGACTCCTGAGCACAGAGCGTTCAGGCGCTCGCATTCGTCGGAAAGCTTAAGCTCCTCCATTTTAAGGGTTGCAAGGCGCTGATAACGGTCGAGATCTCCGCCGTCATCGGGTTCTACTTGTTCATTTTCCAGAGCTTCGCGCTCGGCAGTCACAGTTTTTAATTCTTCCTCGGTTTCTTTTGCACGGTTTATGTTTATATCTCGCATTGCCACAAAGGAAGCCGCCTCATCAAGCAGGTCTATTGCCTTGTCGGGCAGATATCTGTCGGTTATATAACGTTCGGAATACATGACAGTCTTTTCAACGGTCTCATCGGGAATTACGAGTCCGTGGAACTTTTCATACACGTTTTTGATTCCCTTAAGTATTTTTACAGTATCGGCAACGGAGGGTTCATTTATTACAATGGGCTGGAAACGGCGCTCGAGAGCCGCATCTTTTTCGATATATTTGCGGTATTCCGCAAGGGTAGTGGCTCCGATGACCTGAATTTCACCTCGTGAAAGGGCGGGCTTTAAAATGTTTGCCGCATTCATGCCGCCTTCTGCATCTCCTGCAGAAACTATGGAGTGAACTTCGTCTATAACAAGGATTATGTTTCCGTTTTCGCGGACTTCCTCAATAAGTCCTTTCATGCGGTTCTCAAACTGACCGCGGAATTGAGTGCCTGCAACCACAAGGGTCATATCAAGAAGGTACACCTCGCACTTTTTGAGCTTGTGGGGCACATTTCCTTCGGCAATTCTTGCTGCCAATGCCTCTGCCACGGCAGTCTTTCCCACTCCGGGTTCACCTATAAGGCAGGGATTGTTTTTCTGACGTCGCATAAGTATCTGCAAAACTCTGTCAAGCTCGCGGTCACGACCTATAACTTTGTCAAGCTTGCCGTCCTTTGCACGTTGTGTGAGGTTTATGCAGAAATTTTCGAGGTTTTTGCGCTTTTTGTTTTTCTTTTTCTCTTTTTTGTCTTTTTTATCGGTGTCGTTAGCTTCTGCATTTTCTCCACCGTCTTGTTCTTTCTGATTACGGTTTCCGAAAAATGCACCGAAGTTTATGGACGGTGCGCGGCTTTCGCTGTTTTCGTCGTCGTCATCATCTCCGTCAAATTCTTCGTCAAAGTCTCCGCCAAATTCATCCATGGGAAAGCTGCTGAGCTGTTCGAATTGTTCTTCATCTATTCCCATGCGGCTCATCATTTCGTTTATCTGGTCGGTGTTTATTCCGAGCTCTTTTGCACATTTAAGGCAAAAAGCCTCGGTGGTGTTGTTGCCGGAACCATCCAGCTTCTGAACAAACACCACAGCCACTCTTTTTTTGCAGCGGGTACAGTATTTTATCAAGTTGTTTTCCTCCGAAAAATGTCAATTCTTGTTTTGATCTTGAATGGTGATGCGCCGAAAATCGAAATATTGCAGAAAGTATACGGCGCAGGTGCATATTAAAAGTGCCAGCACCATGGCAGATATAAGATTTATTAGTTCGGCATTGCCGATGATGTCATAGAAAATAAGGTTCAGTATGCAAAGGGCAAACATGGAAAAGCCTGCGGCTTTGCCGGGAATGTTTGATTTTACGACGGTTTTGCTGTATTTGTATATCAAAAGAGCTCCTATGCCCTGGCATAATTGCACTGCCGTAAAACCCACGGTGAAAAAAGCAGGTATTTTGCCGTCGGCACACAGACAGAAGAAAGCGGTTGCATATGTCAGCTTGTCCGCTATAGGGTCAAGTATTCTTCCGAGATGGGATTCTGCGGAAAACCTGCGGGCTATAAATCCGTCTGCCACATCGGTCATTCCCGAAATTATAAATATGATTGCACAAAGAGCTGTTTTCCCATGGGCAAAAGAAAGAATAAACAATGGGATAAAAGCAAGGCGAAGTGCGGAGAGTATATTCGGAATGTTTTTGATATTCATAATAAAATGTCCTTTCATTGCACGGTATGTACATTTATGAAGTATGAACATTGCACATTATGAATATTGGCTGATCTTAAAAATGTGTTTTACGCTGTGACAGCGATAAGTAACGCTACGGGATTTACAGAAAGGAAAATGGAATAAAGCCTTGAGTTTTGCAGCTCTTGTGCGGCAAGTATTCCGCCTGCTCCCGCAAGAGGTAAGAGTGCATCAAGTATTATTGTTATAACAAAAATCTGAATTATACCCACCACAATTCCGGAAATTCCGCCCAATGTGCGGTTTATGCCGTTTATAACAGGGGCGCCTGCGATAAGGTCGAGTATCTTCATTACTATATACAGCGCAAGCAGGGAAGCGACAAAGATAAGCACAAACGAAATTGCAGTTGTGATGCCGTCGGTGAATGGCGCTAGTATGTAGTCCTTAATGCTTTCTGCTGCATTTTCAGCTTTTTGTTCCATGAGTTTTGAATATTCATGGGCAATAGCTTCGGGGTCTATACCCAGATATTTTTGAAGTGCAGTGAGCTTTTCAGAAGATGCGGCACTTTCGGAAACAGCTGTGTTTTGGCTGAAAATGCCCGAAACCGCATTTTCGAGATATTCACCGAGAGAGCTTTCGAGATTTGAAACGAGCTTTTCGTGAAAAGGTGTGGCTTTTATGATCGCCGCAAGAGGTTTTGCAAAGAAATATGCCGATGCAAAGGCTATTATCAGCCTGAAAAAGCGGTATATCGTATAAACAAAGCCTTTTTTTGCACCGCTTATTGCATTTATAAGCAAAATTGCAACAATTACGATATCGGCAATTATGCCGATGGTAAAAACAGAATCAAGAGTTTGCAAGCTCATTTTCCGTATCATCCTCCGTTTTTTCGGGGTTGGGTGCGTCATACTTTACGGCACCCGAAAGGGATACTAAATAGAAACTATCGTCTTCAGACGCAAAAACCTTTTTGTATTCGCCGTTACCGGTGATATAAGAGTTATTGTCTGCGGTAAAATTATATGCGGAATCGTAGGAATGTATTCCAAGTCCGAATTGTTCAAGAACATAAAGTTTTCCGTTTGCCGCATCTATATCGCTTATTTCTTCCGTATAATGGGAGGTGAAAAGCTTATCCCCGTCATAGGAATAAATGTTGATGCTGGTATCGGTACCGGCAAGGGCACTTTTGAGTGTTACGGCAAAGAAATCGCGGAATCTGTAAACAGAGCAAGGGGTATCAAAACCGAAATCCGAAAAAGCACTCTCTTTTCCGTTGTAATCAAAATGATGTATACCTTTATCCGTCATCAGAGCGAAGCCTTCTTTTGCACAGAACATAGACAACGGAAGCTCACCAAAAAGCTCGGTGCGGCTTTTGTAATCGCTGTCGTCGGATATGTCAAAAGTCAGTATCTCGGAGAAGAAATCTCCATCGCGCACATCTGTAGTGGTACAAGCGAGAAGTCCTTTTTTTCCGTCAAAGCACACATCTGTGACATTGGCGTTTCTTGTCATAAAGGTGAAAACCTTTTTGAATTTGCTGTTGAAAGCCACAACTCCGCCTGCGTATGTTTTTTCCCGGGTGATAACGGCAAATCCGCCATCATCGGAAAGATAAACATATTCAATGGGAGTTTCAAGAGTTGTTTCGAATACCTTGGAAAAAGAATTATACACCGAAACGGAATATCCGTCAAGGTCATAAATGAGAATATATTTGCTGTTTTTTATGGCAATGGGGTTGGGATATTTGATATCTTCATCAAGTATCTTTCGCCCTCCGCGGTCGAATGACATGATATTCTGCGGGTTTGCCACTACGATTTTTTCGTTTATCAGTGCAAAATTTGCCGAATTTGAAGCGGAAAAATGCACATTGACCGTGCCGTCATCGGATACCGGTGGACTTATTTCTATGTATTTCATAAGGTATCTGAAGTTGTCGAAGGTGATCTCCTCGTTAAAAAAGGTCATTGAAAAAACAGTGAAAAGAACAAACAGCACCAGCACAAGGTAACGTGTCAGCCTGAGCATGCGGTAAGCACTGCGGTAGTATTCTTTGTTACTTTTCATTTTTTCGCCGCCTTTCATTAAGGTTTGATATTCAGTAAAACACCTTGTTAAGATAAAGTCCGCAAGCGGGAACGGTGGCTCCTGCTTTTGTTCGGTCAAGAGAGTCTATTATGTTTTCGATATCGTTTTTTGTAAGCTTTTTTTCAGATGCGCCCATAAGGGTTCCGACGATTATGCGAACCATATTATAAAGAAATCCGTCTGCCGCCACCCTCACGGTCACAATGTCACCCTGCCGAAAAACATCGCAATACTGCACCGTACGCACAGTGTCGGGAACGGGGGAACCCTGCGCCATAAATGCCCGGAAATCTTTTTTTCCGCATATGCCCTGAGCAGCCTCGTTCATGATATTTTCATCTAAGTGTTTTGGGTAAAACATGGCTCGGTTTGCAAGAAAGGGGTCGCGCAGGTGCGTGTTGAGGATCTTGTAAATATATTCCTTGCCGCGGCAGTTGTATCTTGCGTGAAAATCGGATTCGGCAAGCTGTGCGCTTTTGACAATAATTTCGGGCGGCAAATGGGCATTCAAAGCAAGGGGGATCTTGTCGCATGGGATGGATATAAAATCTGTGTGGCACACATATTCAAGTGCGTGCACGCCTGCATCCGTGCGGCTGCAGCCCGTGAGCGGGAGTTCCTTTCCCGTGGCTTTAAACAAAGCCTCCTGCAGTGTTCCCTGTATCGTGGCATGATCCTTTTGCACCTGCCATCCGTGAAAGCTTGTGCCGTCATATGCTAAGGTGAGCTTTATTTTGGAGTTTTCAATACTCATAATATAGCCTCAAAACGGGTATTCAAAAATATAATAAGAGCAAGGGTTGCCGCAAATGCAAGGGATGTCATATAATCTCTTGCGGAAAGCTTAAGAACTTTCATACGCGTTCTTCCGTTGCCGCCATGGTAAAGTCTGCATTCCATGGCAGAGGCAAGCTCGTCCGCACGGCGGAACGAGGAAATAAACAACGGAATGAGAATGGGGATAAGAGCTTTGGCGCGCTTGAGCAAGCTTCCCGTTTCAAAATCCGCTCCTCGTGCCTTCTGCGCACAGATTATCTTGTCGGTCTCATCAATGAGAGTGGGGATAAAGCGCAGTGCGATGGACATCATCATGGCGAATTCGTGGGTGGGGACACCTATTTTTGAAAGGGGACTTGTCAACCTTTCTATGGCATCGGTGAGCGCTACGGGGGACGTGGTATATGTCAGAATAACAAAGGTGCCCGTTATAAGAAGCACAAGACGTATTACCATCATGACCGCAAAGCGCACGCCCTCGTAATAAACTGTTATTTTGCCGAAGCTGAAAAGAACATTTTCGCCGGGAGTCCAGAATATATTCATCACGGCGGTGAAGACCATGATAAAAAGAATGGGCTTCATGCTCTTGAGTATGGTTTTTATGTTTATGCGTGAAAGCGCTGTGAGGCTTACTGCAAGTATTGCCGCAACGGCAAGGGAAAAAGGATTTTTTGCGGAAAAGATTATAACTATATAAAGTATAGTGAAAATTATCTTTGCTCTTGGATCAAGTTTGTGAAGGAGAGAATTCCCGGGGAAAAACTGACCGAGGGTTATGTCATTTAACATAAGAGTCCCCCTTTCCGTCAGAGGTGCGAAGTATGGGAAGGAGTGCGTTATACGCATCTTCCACGGTGAAAACAGAGCTGTCCAAAAAATCCGTATTTATGCCCTGTTTTTCGCATTTTTCCTTAACTTTAAGCATTATGTTGGTTATCTGCGGGAGTGCAAGTCCGGAATTTTTAAGTTCTTCATGGTGCGAAAATACCTGCGCGGGAGTGCCGCTGCACAGTATTCTGCCGTCGTTCATGGCGATTATGCGGTCGGAATATTCCGCAACATCCTCCATGCTGTGGGAAATAAGCACAAGGGATGTGCCCGATGTCTTGCGGTACTTTGTGAGTCTTCCCAGAATCTCGCTGCGGCCTCTTGGGTCAAGTCCTGCAGCAGGCTCGTCAAGAACAAGAACTTCCGGTTGCATGGCGATAACGCCCGCAATGGCAACACGTCGTTTCTGTCCGCCGGAAAGTTCAAAAGGAGAACTTTTAAGCACCTGCTTTGAAAGTCCTACAAATTCCGCTGCCATTTCAACTCGTTCTTTTATTCCGTTGTCGTCAAGTCCCATATTGGAAGGACCGTAAGCAATGTCTTTTTCTACGGTTTCTTCGAAAAGCTGATATTCGGGGTACTGAAAAACCAGTCCTACCTTGAAACGGGTCTTATAGCTTTCCGTTCGTGACGAGTTTATGTCTGCCCCGTTGAGCAGAACCTTTCCGGATGTGGGAGCGATCAGTGCGTTCATCATCTGCGCCACTGTGGATTTACCTGAACCCGTGTGCCCGATGATGCCCGTAACAAGACCATCTTCTATTTTAAAGGATATATTGTTTACTGCAACGCGTTCAAATGGAGTGTGCTTGCCGTAAACGTAGGATACGTCAGAAAATTCAATCATTTGCAATCATCTTTCGTTTTGAACTGTCATTTGGTGTTTTTTGCGATCAGGGCGGCGATTATCTGAGCTGCCTCTTCCGTGTCAAGGACGTTTTGTGGAATATCGCTTATTCCGGCAGCGTGAAGTCTTGATGCAAGCTCCGTTGCCTGCGGGACCTCAAGTCCGCAGGACTTTAAAAGCTCCTTCTGCAAAAAAACGTCTTTCGGGGTGCCGTCAAGGATTATTTTGCCTGCCTCTGCCACCATGACCCGGTCGGCAAGGGCGGCTTCATTCATGTAGTGGGTTATAAGTATTACCGTAATGCCGTATTTATTTCGCATTTCGCAAATAATGCGCATAACATCATCGCGGCCTCTTGGGTCAAGCATGGCTGTGGATTCGTCAAATATCACGCATTCGGGGGACATAGCAAGTATTCCCGCAATGGCAACACGCTGTTTCTGACCACCGGAAAGCTTGTGAGTATCGTGCAGACGGTATTCGTAAAGACCTACTGCACGCAGGGCATCATCTACTTTTTGGCGTATTTCATTTGAGGGTACTCCCATATTTTCGGGAGCAAATGCCACATCTTCTTCCACAACTGTTGCAACCAACTGATTGTCGGGGTTCTGAAAGACCATTCCCACGGTCTTTCGCACATCAAATATGTCATTGTCATCGGAGACGCGCAGTGTTCTGCCCGCACCTTTGCTATTGATGAAAATTTCTCCCGATGTGGGCTCAAGCACTCCGCACATAAGTTTTGCAATGGTGGATTTTCCCGAGCCGTTGTGACCGATGATAGCGGTGAAGCTGCCGCGCTCAATGGTAAAATCCAAATTTTCAACGGTCTTACTTCCGTTTCCGTCATCATCGTAGGAGAAAGTGAGACCTTGTGCTTTGATTATGTAGTCCATTTAAAAAATCACCTTGAAATCATTCTTTTATCCATCTTGCGGAAGCCCCTGAGGGAAGTGTTCCGCCTGTTGTGGTAACGGGAATTCCTATTTCTTCGGCAAATACCTTTCCTCCGAATCGTGATGCAAAATGCAGCTCTAAAAGATAGCCTACCGTGGATGCGGAAAGTCCCGTGGTGTAGGAATTCACAAGTACAAAGAGCGGGTCGTCTGAAATGACCTGCGAGCAAAGTCCGATAAGAGAATCCACGTCATCCTCAAGTCTCCAAAGCTCACCCGATGGACCTCTGCCGTAGGAGGGGGGGTCCATAATGAGAACATCGTATTTATGACCGCGACGGATCTCTCTTTCGAGAAATTTCTTGCAGTCATCCACTATATAGCGGATGGGTGCTTCTTTAAGTCCCGATGCTGCGGCAGTTTCTTTTGCCCAGGCGACCATGCCCTTTGATGCATCCACATGGCAAACAGAAGCGCCCGCACTTGCGCAGGCAAGGGTAGCGCCGCCCGTGTATGCGAAAAGGTTGAGCACGGAAATATCTTTTCCGCTCTCTTTTGCATTACGTATCTTGTCCATGGCAAAATCCCAGTTTACCGCCTGTTCGGGGAAAACTCCTGTGTGCTTGAAGCCTGTGGGGCGCACTCGGAACTTTAATGATTTATAGGAAATATCCCATCCTTCATCAAGAAGATTTTGCTTTATGTTTTTGAATTCCCAGCTTCCGCCGCCCTTGGAGGAACGGTGATAGCGGGCGGAATAGTTTTTCCACAAGGGATGTTCTTTTCTTCCGTGCCATATTACCTGAGGATCGGGACGCACAAGTATAACGTTACCCCAACGCTCAAGACGCTCACCGTCGGAAGTGTCGAGCAGTTCATAATCTTTCCAGTCAATGGATTTCCACATAATTTTGTATCTCCGAATTTGTTGTCGAAAGCTTTATCATTTGGCAGAAAATGTATCTTTCAAATGTCACGCTGTCAGAATTTTATCTTATACATCTGCCATATCCACATATTCTGCGCCGTGCATGGCAATGTACTTTTTGCGGGCGGGTGCATCGTCGCCAAGTAAAGTGTTGAACATTACTGCAGTTGCCGTTTCGTCCGTGGGACATATTTTTATAAGTCTGCGTGTTGCGGGATTCATGGTGGTCTTAGACATCATTTCGGGGTCATTTTCACCAAGACCTTTTGAACGCTGGATGGTGTATTTGTTGTTGCCTATGCGTGAGAGGATCTCGTTTTTCTCCTTTTCGTTATAGGCAAATTCTATGCCCTCTTTCCAGGTTATTTCGTAAAGGGGAGTTTCGGCAATAAAGATCCTTCCTTCCCGAATAAGCGTGGGAAGAAGTCTGTACAGCATGGTGAGGATAAGGGTCCTTATCTGGTATCCGTCCTCGTCCGCATCGGTACATATTACGATCTTTGACCATTTGAGAGCAGAAAGGTCAAACTGAGCAAGGTCTGTTTTTCCCTTGTTGCGTATCTCCACACCGCAGCCAATTACCTTTAAAAGGTCAACGGTTATGTCATTTTTGAATATCTTGTCATATCCGCATTTAAGGCAGTTAAGGGTCTTGCCGCGCACAGGTATGACAGCCTGGTATTCCGCATCGCGGGCAAGCTTTACCGAACCCAGAGCCGAATCACCCTCAACGATATAAAGCTCGCGGCGGGAGGGATCCTTGGAACGGCAGCTTACAAACTTTTCAACGCGGTTGGTAATATCAAGATTGGAAGAAAGCTTCTTTTTGATATTTACCCTTGCGCTTTCCGCATTCTCGCGGGAGCGCTTGTTGATAAGTATCTGCTTTGTAACACGTTCTGCCTCCTTGGGGTTTTCGGCAAAGAAAACTTCAAGGGAGTGCAGGAAGAACTCCGTCATTGCTTCGGCAATGAAGGGGTTTGTGATGGCTTTTTTTGTCTGATTGGCGTAGGATGTTCTTGTGGAGTGGGAATTTGTTATGAGAATAAGCGAATCTTCCACATCGCCAAAGGTTATCTTGCTTTCGTTTTTGGTGTATTTTCCGTTGTTTTTAAGATATGTGTCAATAGCTTTCACAAAGGCACTTCGTGCAGCCTTGTCGGGTGAGCCGCCGTGCTCAAGAAAGCTTGAATTGTGGAAGTATTCTATTCTGTTTATGCTGTTTGAAAAACAGAATACAGTTTCCATTTTGAGCTTGTAATCGGGAAGGTCGGGTCTGTCGCGGCCCTGTCGCTCCGCTTTGTTGTAAAAGGGTGTGGAAAGTGCCAGAACGTGTTCGCGGCTGTCGGCATCGGAGTCCTCGTCGCTCTCCTCACCGTCTGCGTCTTCATCCGCATCGGAGTCCTCGTCGGTATCCATTGCGTCATCGTCGGATGCTATTGTTTGTTCCTCACTCTCTCCAAGCATTTCACGCACATAGTCTACAATACCGTCTTTGTAGTAGTATTCTGTTTCGGTGAAACTGCCGTCGTCGTTTTGGAATTTGAGGCACAGGCGCAGTCCGGCATTAACAACAGCCTGCTTGCGCATTACCTCCACAAAATATTCGTAGGGAATATTTATGTCGGTGAAAACCTCAAGGTCCGGCTTCCACACAGTGCGGGTGCCGGTGCGCTTTTTTGTGTAGTCCTCACGTATAAGCTCGCTTGCCGCCTCGCCCTTTTTAAAATCTATGTCGTATTTTCCGTTGCGGGTGTAGCTTGTGACATGCATAAATTCCGAGCTGAACTGAGTGGCACACGCACCAAGACCATTCAGACCCAGGGAGTACTCGTAAGCCTCTCCGTCATCATTGTTGTATTTACCGCCTGCATAAAGCTCGCAATAAACAAGCTCCCAGTTGTATCTCTGCTCGTTTTCGTTCCAGTCAAGCGGTACACCGCGTCCGAAATCTTCAACCTCCATGGTGCGGTCGGAGTGGACGGTTACGTTTATAACGTCACCATATCCTTCGCGCGCTTCGTCTATGGAGTTTGAAAGTATTTCAAAAAACGAATGCTGGCAACCCTCAAGACCGTCCGAGCCAAAAATAACGGCGGGACGTTTTCTTACTTTATCGGGACCTTTGAGCATTGAAATACTGTTATTGCCGTATTCTGCCGTCTTTTTTGCCATAATACACCTGATCCTTAAATTTATTCTTTCATTGCTTCTTCACACGGCAGTGTGGGTATTATGCCGTGTCACGAGATAATTATACCATTTTAACTAAATTATTATAGCTCATTTTGAGCAAATATTCAAGATGTTTTTTTGAATTTCGGCAATTTGACACGTGAAAATGAAAATATTGTTACTTTTTGCCGATTATCACTTTGAGTTTACATAATATTTTGAGTTTCGGAAAAGTTTCGGAAAAAAGTTTCCGACATAAAAAACAGGTGCGGAGTGTGGGAATTTCCCAAATTTGCGGGAAATTCAGCGGGAAACTAATGAATTACCCACAGTTTCCCACAAGCTTTCCCACAATTTCGGAAAATAAAACCGCAGTTTCCCGAAATATTATGTAAAGCTGAGAAATTATTTTTTTGAAAAAACTGTTGTATTTTCCGGCTCGTTGTGCTAAAATCTTACATGAAAAATGAGAATCGTATGGAGGGAATTTTCATGGATACCGTAAAATTCAATAAATTCAATACAAAGATCACCGCCCACAGAGGATTGAGCGGACTTGAAACGGAAAATACCGCCGCCGCATTTATTGCCGCGGGTCAGAGAAGCTATTTTGGCATTGAAACGGATATACACAAGACAGCCGACGGTGTTTTTGTTTGCTGTCACGATAGTGACATAGAGCGGGTTTCGGGAAAAAGTATGATCATTGAGCAGGCAACATGGGAGGAACTTTCCGCAGTTCTTTTGCGTGAACGCGGAACAGAAGAAGAAAAAGGCTATCTTCGTATCCCGCTTCTTACTGATTACATCTCAATATGTAAAAAGTACGGAAAGGTGTGCGTTGCTGAAATAAAAGGACTTATGGAATTGGAGGACCTTGAAAAGATAATAAACGCCTTTGAAATGGCGGGATATCTTGATAAAACCATCTTTATAGCCTTTGATTTTGAAAACCTTGTGCGCATCAGAACCCTTCGTCCCACGCAGTCTGTGCAGTATCTTACCGGCAAATTCAGTGACGAGCTTGTGGATTTGCTTGTTAAGCACAAAATGGACCTTGATATTCATTACGGTGCCCTTACCGCTGAAAACATAAAGCTGCTTCGCGAAAACGGTATCACAGTAAACTGCTGGACGGTTGACAATCCCGCCGATGGTGAGCGCCTTGCTGCATGGGGAGTTGATCATATAACATCTAACATAATGGAGTAAGGTTCAATGGATAATATCATACTTATAATCGGATATCTTGGGGTTTTGTGTTTTATAATCTCATACCTTCAGAAAAAACGCAAGGGCATAATTGCTTTTACCTTTGCGGCACGTGTGTTTTTTGTTACCCACTATGTGCTTCTGGGCGGTTATGCGGGCGCTGTGCAAAACGGTGTGGGAGGTGTGGCATCGATCATATCTTATCTGCGCGGAAAAAGATTTTTCAATTCGAAATTCATGCCCGTTCTCATATTTTTGCTTACCCTTGCGGGAGGTGTTCTGACCTACGATAGCACGCGGGGAATAGTTTCTGTTTTCCCGGTGGTTGCCATGCTTATTCAGAATACGGCTTTGTGGCTTAAAAATCAGACATATATCCGAATTCTTACCCTTGCGGGCATACCCATATGGTTTGTATATAATTTCTCCTGCGGTTCGCTTCCCGCCATGACAAGTGATACCCTTTCGGCAATTTCTCTTATCGTATCCCTTGTGAGATACGATATTATACCGAGAGTAAAATTGAAAAATTGAAAAACGGAGCTGCGGCAAATAAATGCTGCAGCTCGGGACTTTTTATAATTGATATGTTATGCGGAACGGTTGTATGTTTCGCATTTTATAAACTTTAAAATACTTAAAAAAGCTCCCGCCGATTTGGCAGGAGCTTCTCTTATTATCAATACAATTAGATTTCTGCGAAATACTTGATTGTACGAACCATCTGGCTGGTGTAGGAGTTTTCGTTGTCGTACCAGGAAACAACCTGTACCTGATATGTGTCGTCGTCGATCTTTGCAACCATTGTCTGAGTTGCATCGAAGAGAGAACCGTAACGCATACCGATAACGTCGGAAGAAACGATGTCTTCTGTGTTGTAACCGAAGGAATCGGAAGCAGCAGCCTTCATAGCAGCGTTGATGCCTTCCTTGGTGATGTCCTTGCCCTTAACAACTGCAACGAGGATAGTTGTGGAACCTGTGCAGGTGGGAACTCTCTGAGCGGAGCCGATGAGCTTGCCGTTGAGTTCGGGGATAACGAGACCGATTGCCTTTGCAGCACCGGTGGAGTTGGGAACGATGTTCTGTGCGCCAGCACGAGCACGGCGGAGGTCACCCTTTCTGTGAGGACCGTCGAGGATCATCTGGTCGCCTGTGTAAGCATGAACTGTTGTCATGATACCGCTCTGGATGGGAGCGTAATCGTTAAGAGCCTTAGCCATAGGAGCGAGGCAGTTTGTTGTGCAGGAAGCAGCAGAGATGATCTGGTCATCTGCGGAGAGAGTGTTTTCGTTTACGCTGTAAACGATGGTCTTAAGATCGTTGCCTGCGGGAGCAGAGATAACAACTTTCTTAGCGCCAGCCTGAATGTGAGCCATGGATTTTTCTTTGGAAGTGTAGAAACCGGTACATTCGAGAACAACGTCAAC
>JAFYUY010000024.1 GCA_017549405.1 Clostridia bacterium
AATGATGAGTTTTTCTTCCTTGTTTTCAGGACTTATACTTGTTTTTTGTTCTGTTTTCTTTGTTTTTCTTCTTTAAAACGATGTGAATGTCGGATATTGCAATATTTTTTGACAGATAATGCATATATTTTGACAGATAATGCACACGTTTTGAACGAAATGGGTATTGATTTTGATATAAAATCTTGTTATAATTAAACTATATAATTATATATTATAAAGAAAGGATTTTGCATTATGAAAATTACGAAAAGAATTTTGCCGGTGTTGCTTTCACTGTGCATGATCTTCTCATGTATTCCCTTCTATGCAAGCGCACAGACTTCTGAAAAAGTCGTTGTTTGTGCGGACGCAAATTACGTCCCTGCTGATGGCGAAAAGGTATTTGCCACAGTTTCTTCTGCCATATCCTATCTGGGTGCAGAAGGCGGCACGGTGTATATCAAAGATACAGTTACACTTACTGCGGGAAGCGCAAGTGCGCCAACAGATTTTGAAGGTACACTTTCACAAAGAGGTGAAGTGGTCATCAGAGGCTACGGTAACACAGCCTCGGGAGGTACGCTTTCCTACGGAACTTCTTTCCCAAGCCACAACTATCTCAAGGGCGATGTTAAGTTTGAAAACCTTACCCTTACAGATGCCGGTTCTGTTGGACTTTTCTCAAACGGTCACAGGGTGACTTTTGGCGAAGGTCTTGTGACGGCAGGCAATATGATCATTGCAAACAGAGATAAGGCCGGTTCGAATATTGTTGACATATATAGCGGTACTTTCAGGGGCGTGATCGGTCGTTATCAGCACAATTTAAAGGCTGTATCAAATGTCAATTCTGTCATCAGAGTGTTCGGAGGCGTTATCGGCACATCCGACGTTAACGATTATCACGGAATATACTCGGGTGCAGCAGGAGCGGGTTCTTTTGATGGCGGCGGTATAAACGGTGATTTTTCTGCCGAAATTTACGGCGGCACCATCAACAGAATATTCCTCGGTCACAACAGCGGTAAGAATGCCATAATGAAGGGCGATGCACGCATCGACATCTATGGCGGAGAAATTTCCACTGTTGGTTTCGGAAACAGAGCTTCTATTGCAGGTACTCCCGCCATGTCAAACTCCACACTTATCGTTTGGAGCAAGGGAAGCGGAGAATATAAGCTTGCAAAGCCTGTTTCGATCATTAAAAACACAAATTTCTCGGAAAAAACCTCGGATGACAAGAAGTTTATTGCAATAATCAACAACTCCGAAGAGGAAATGGCATCCTTTGATGCTTCTCTTATCGGCGACTACTGTGATTATATGCTCAAGGTTGAAAACGGAAACGCTGTTCCTGTTTTTGAAAGAACTACGGAGAATGATCCTTCGTCAAGCGTTTTAAAGGGCTTTACCCTCACAAGTGATGTTGAAGGAGCGTTCCCTGTTGTGGGCAGCAACAAGCTTGTTGCCGGTGAGGACGGTCTTTACGATCTTTCAGATTGCGCCAAAGGCAAGGGTGAAGTGAAGATATCCTTTATAAAAGAGCTTATTCCGGTCGTAACAACCGACGAAAGCTTTGTTCCCGGCAACGCAGAAAAGGTGTTTACAACAGTTTCTGCAGCTATCGATTATCTCGGCAAGTCCGGAGGTAAGATCTATGTCAAGGGTGACATCAGCTTTGCAAACGGAAACAAAGCTCCTCTCAATTTCGAGGGTACTACCGAGGGCAGAGGCGAAGTTATCATCTGCGGTTATGGCGACACAAATGCAGGCGGCAGCATAAGTTTTGCCGATACAGACCCGGGAAGCGCATACATCAAGGGCGACATCACTTTTGAAAATCTTACCATTTACGGTACTTCGACCGAATTCCCCATTGCTTCAATAGGTCACAAGATGACTTTTGGCAAGGGACTTTCCACACCCAGTGGGAAATATCTCATCGGTACAAGAAATGATGCCGGAGGAAATCAGTCGGCAGATGTTTATTCGGGTTCATACGGATATGTTGTTCCCGTATTCTACAACTCGGCTTGGGGCAACAAGGTAAATGTTTCTTCAAATTACAACCTTTATGGCGGAACATTTGATTATGTTCTTTTGGGTGTAAGAAATATCATAAGCGAAAACAGATTGTGGCAGCTCAACGGTGATCAGGTCGTAAACATTTACGGCGGTACCGTTAAGAATGCTTACATCGGTCATCAGCAACACGATAGTGTTTTGGGTGATTCTTTCCTTAACATTTACGGCGGCAGCGTTACAACTGCAGGCTTTATCGGATTGCCCAAAAACGAAAGCAGCACTCAGCTTTTCGGAAATGCTGTTATCACAATCAACTCCAAAGGTAAGGACGGCTCGTCTTTTGAAAAGGCAATTGCCATAAAGCAGGGCGATTTTGCTCCCTCCAAAACTTCGGACGACAAAAAATTCATTGCGATAATCAACAACTCCGAAGATGGGGTTCATTCATTTGACGCTTCTCTTGAGAAGGAATATTGCGATTATATGCTTAAGGTCGAAAACGGACGTGCAATGCCTGTTTTCGAAAGAACCACAGCAAACGATCCTTCCACAAGTAAGCTTGTCGGCTTCAGATTTGAAGGCGATTATGAAAGCGATTATAATTTCCCCGTTGTTGACGGCAAACGCCTTGTGCCGGATGAAAACGGTATTTACGACCTTTCTGCATATCAGAACAACGGCGAAACCACAGTAATAATAAGAGAATTCCTCACACCCGTTGTAACTCTTGACGAAGGCTTTGTTCCCGCTGCGGGCGAAAAGGTCTTTACCACAGTTTCTTCTGCAATAGATTACCTTGGGGAGGCGGGAGGCACAGTATATATCAAGGGTGATATAACCTTTGCAAATAACAACGGCACCCCCTTGAACTTTGAGGGTACTACAGAAAACCGCGGACTCATCACTATTTGCGGATACGGCAATTCCAACACCGCAGGAAGTATAAGCTTCAATTATACAAATCCCGGTTCGGCTTATATCAAGGGTGATATAACTTTCGAAAATATCACGATCTACGGCACCACATCCGAATACCCCATAGCTTCTATCGGTCATAAGATGACCTTTGGGGAAAATCTTCTCACTCCGAGCGGCAAATATCTCCTTGGCGCCAGAGAGGATAACGGTGGCGATCACAAGATGGATATTTATTCCGGTACATTCCAGTATGTTGTTCCCGTATTTTACAATGCAGCCTGGGGACTTAATAACAAAAAATGCTCCTCGGAATATAATATTTACGGCGGAACGGTAAATTATCTCTATACCGGTGCTAGAAACGCAGCTTCGAATATATCAAGAGTTCATATGCTCAATGGCGATTCCATCGCAAATATATATGGCGGCACAATCAAAAATGCGTTTGTCGGACATGAATATGCGGGAACTCTGTATGGAGATTCCATAATCAACCTTTATGGCGGCGACATTACAAATGTCGGATTTGTAAACAGCTACGAGAAAGATATACAGAATCTCGGAAATGCAGTTATAACTGTATGGTCAAAGGGAACTTTTGCAAAGGCTGTTTCCATAAAGCAGGGTGACTACGCGCCCCCCAAGACCGATGCAAACAAAAAGCGCATTGCCATAATAAACAATGCCAACAAGGGAAATCACTCCTTTGACAGCTCCCTTACCGCGGAATACTGTGACTATATGCTCAGAGTAAACGGTGGTGCAGCGCAGCCTGTCTTTGAAAGAACAACTGCCGAAAACCCGTCCACAAGTACACTTGTCGGCTTTACTCTTACCGAAGAATATGAGGGTGCAGAGCCTTACATCGGCAACGTGAAGCTTACCCCCGATGCAAACGGTATTTATGATCTTTCTGCATATCAGAATAAGGGCGAAACCGTTATACGCTTTGTACATTACGGCAAGCACTGGGTAAAATACGGCAGCACGGGCGACGGTTCTTCTCCCGATTCTCCCGCTCCTTCCGTTGCATATCTCATAAACAACATAATAGCGGATACATATTCGGCAGGCGAAGAAGTTACCGTATGCATCATGCAGGATGATGGCGAGGAGCTTTATAATTCCACGGCTTACGTAACAAATGATGCGAATTATACTCCCGCTCCCATAGGAGAAAAACCCGAGAGCCATATCACACCCTATGTTTCATCGGCGGATGAGGCTCCCGCAGAATTTGATGCAAAGCTTATCATCACAAGCTATGCTGACGGTGAAAGCGAAAGAAATTATCTCATTTACCACGATGAAATGGGATATCCCACAAGTCTTAATCTTACGGGCGATACTGTTTTCGACAACATTATCCTTGTAAGTCCCAAAAAGAACCATCAGAGCATATATACCAACAGCAACAATGTGCACTTCACAGAAAGCTGCACGGTTACGGGCATTAATGCTTATTATGCGGAAAACCCCACGGCTCCTTGGAACGGAACCTTCTCTGAGTTCCAGGGTGCGAATGCCGTGATGAACGGCAACGGAAGCGAAATGATATTTGACCATGCGTGGACAGCCACCACCTCCGGACGTCAGATCACCATCGGCACCGAGGGCGAAACATTCACAAAGGATGCAACGGTAAATATCCGCACCACCGAAGCTGTTACAACACCGATTGCTATCGGAGGCACCACCTTCCGCAAAAACCTCAACATACTTGCTGCAGGTACAGATGTTATAACTATTAAAGCGTCCGAAAACGCAAAGGTTGAAGGTGCTGTTCAGTTTATATACAATAACAGCACCGCAAAGCTGAACTTCACCGATTATATGAGAACGATGGTTGCAAACGTAAAAGCCATCCCGGCGCAGGGCGGCACATGGGTGCTCCGTGCAGACCTTGCCGGAATCGAAGAATTCGGTGCATTTGTTGACTTTACTGAAGCTGCAGGCACATTTAAGTGCACGGTCGACGGAGCAATACTTCTTGCTCAGAACCTTGAGACCCTTGAACATACTGTTTCCGACGGAGGACTTCTCACAATTCCCGCGGGTACATATGACCTTTATTGCATGGTCCCCGAGGAAGGCAAGAAATATGTAAATGTAAGATCGTTTATTGTGGCTCTTGAAGATACCGAGATAGATCTTTCGGCAGAAGATCACAGACTCTTTGAAGGTCAAATATTCCTTGGCTGGAAGAATATTAAGACGGGTGAGGTTCCGTCTGCCGTAACTGCTCTTTCGGCGGGTGATATCCTTGCTGCTCAATACGATACTTACGAGTATGGCGAAAACGGAGAATTCTACGTTTACGGTGTTCAGATGAGAATTTCCGAGCCTACCGGTCTTCGCTTTATAATAGATCAGAAGACATCGCTGCTTGAAAAGCTCGGCGGAAGCGAAAACATAATCGAAAGCGGTTCCATCGTTCTTCCCACAGACTTTACCCACGGTAAGGATATGCACTATGGCGAGACGATGTACAGCAACGAAAATAATTCGCTCACAACACTTCCTCACCATCCGCTTATCGAACTCGGCACACCTGCCGCAGTTCCCGCAGACAAGATATTCAAAACTTACGATGACGGAATGCTTTACACAGTTGTTCTTACGGGAATAAAAGATAAGCATTATTCAAGATTCTACAGCGTTCTCGGATACATCCGCTATTACGATGCAAACGGTGCAGAGCAGATCGTTTATTCCGACTACGCACAGACCAGTCTTTATAAGATAGTTCTTCAGGCATATGCCGATACTCGTGCAAATTATTCGCCCGAAAACATAGCAATGTTTGATGAAATTATAAATTACGTTGAAGTAACGGCTCCCGAGCTTTACAAGGAAACTTATATAGGCGAAAACTACGAGAAGGCAACAAAAATAACCTGTGCTATTGACGGAGAGGGATGTACAGATCCCAACCATGCAATGTATAAGCTTTCCAACGGACTCAACGTGCGTGATGTCATTGTTGACTGGGATTACGATGAGAACGTTGCGGATGAATCAAACCCC
>JAFYUY010000025.1 GCA_017549405.1 Clostridia bacterium
AGATTTCCGAGAGGCAACTTACCGCGCGGTGCGCCACGGTTTGCGCAAAGCCAAAAGTATATTGCTTGAGCCTTATTATAATTATGAGATACGTGTGCCCGACGCACTTATAGGCAGAGTCATGACAGATATGCAACGTATAGGTGCTGCCATAGAGCCGCCCGAAAGTGACGGTGAGTTTTCTTCGCTGAAAGGCTATGCACCCGTATCAAAAATACAGCATTACGGCATGGAACTTGCCGATTTTTCCCACGGGAAGGGGACGGTGTTGCTCTCATTGCGAGGATATGAACAATGTGCTGATACCGTAAAGGTGATTTCTGAAATCGGATACGATCCCGATGCCGATGTTGAAAATTCCTGCGATTCGGTTTTTTGTGCCTCCGGTGAGGGATTCCTTGTCAAGTGGGATGAAGTTGAAAACTATATGCATATAGATGCGGTGCTTGGGCGGTCACGGGAGCAGGAAGAACAAAAGGCTCAGCTCAAAAGGTGTGCGGAAAACTATGTTGCACGAATTGCCGACGATAACGAGCTTATGGCGATATTCGAGCGCACCTACGGCCCCGTGCGCAAAAAAGAGGCGGGGCGCGTGCGCCACGAGGCACCAAAACCTGCGGAAAGAAAGGTCCAAAAGCCAAAGGCTCCCGTTTTTGACGGCGAGGAATATTTACTGGTGGACGGATATAACATCATTTTCGCCTGGGATGAGCTGAAAAAAGCGGCAGGTATGAGCCTTGACCTTGCAAGAAACGAGCTGATAAACCGTCTTTGCAATTATCAGGGCTTCTGCGGGGTTCACATAATTCTTGTTTTCGATGCATATAAAGTAAAAAAGAACCCGGGTACGGTGGAGGATTTCCGCAACATAAGCGTTGTATATACCAAGGAGGCGGAAACTGCCGATGCGTATATTGAAAAGGTCTCCCATGAGCTTTCAAAAAAGCACCGTGTACGTGTTGCCACATCCGATGGTACCGAGCAGATGATAATACTCGGTAACGGTGCGCTTCGTGTGCCTGCTGCGGCTTTTCACAAAGAAGTTGCCGATGCCGAAAAGGCAATAAGGGATATTATAGATATTTAAATGATCTTAAATTGTTGACATAAAGGTACTTGCATGCTATAATATGTATAGTGAAAATGCTGAGAATATAGGTGAAAAGCACTTGCTATATTCCGTGGCTTATTATTTTTAATATAGGAGAACGCTAATGAAAATACTTCTTACCGGCGGAGCCGGGTTTATCGGATCGCATACCGCAGTCGAGCTTTTAAAATGCGGACACGAAGTTATAATTGCCGACGATTTTTCAAATTCCAGCCAGACAGTTATTTCAAGAATTGAAAAAATATCAGGTAAAAGAGTAAAGGTATATAACATTGATGTGTGCGATGCCACTTTTTGCGACGATATGTTCAGCGTTGAAGGATTTGATGCGGTGATTCATTTTGCGGGTTACAAAGCCGTGGGTGAATCTTGCGAGAAGCCCGTTATGTATTACCGAAACAACCTTGATTCCACGCTCACGCTTCTTGAAGTTATGCAAAAGCACGGTGTGAATAATATTGTTTTCAGTTCATCTGCAACGGTTTACGGTGTGCCCGAGCGCGTTCCGCTCACCGAGGATATGCCAACCGGTTGTACTAACCCATACGGCTGGACAAAATACATGAACGAACAGATCCTCAAGGATGCATCTGCCGCAAACCCCGACCTTTCTGTGGTCCTTTTGAGATATTTCAATCCCATAGGGGCACACGAGAGCGGGCTTATAGGTGAGGCGCCCAATGGAATACCCAATAATCTTATGCCGTATATCGCTCAGGTTGCCGTTGGCAAACGTGATAAGCTCCATGTTTTCGGAGATGATTATCCCACTCCCGACGGTACCGGTGTGCGCGACTATATTCACGTGGTAGACCTTGCCCGCGGTCATGCCTGTGCCATAAACTATGCCGCATCGCATAAGGGAACAGAGATTGTAAACCTCGGAACAGGTGTGGGCTGCAGCGTGCTTGATCTTGTGAGATCCTTTGAGCGTGTAAACGGAATGGAGATCCCTTATGTCGTTGAAGCACGCCGCCCGGGGGATGTTGCGGAAAATTATGCCGACCCCCAAAAGGCATATGAACTTCTCGGCTGGAAAGCGGAAAAAAATATTGACGATATGTGCCGAGATACATGGAGATGGCAGAAGAACAACCCCAACGGATACGACGAATAAATAATTATTATGATAAAACCGACAGAAGAAATTCTGTCGGTTTTTTGCGCTTATTTTTCGGTCAATTCAGATATATCAAAATAGTCCCAGGGGGAAAGGCTTTCCTGCGGCATTGCCGCAAATGTCATCCTTTTCCCGCTTTGCGGATGAAGAAACGAAATTGAATATGACCAGAGCCCTATGTTCTTGAAGCTGTCGCGCGCACCGTATTTTTTATCACCGCACAACGGCATTTTGCGGGATGAAAACTGAACCCGTATCTGGTGGGTCCTGCCGGTATGAAGCAGTATCTTCACAAGTGAAATATCAAGTTCTTCGTTGTATGAAAGAAGTTCATATTCCAATGAAGCATCTTTTACTCCCTTTCGCATTTTGTCTACCACAAAGCTTTTGCCGAGGTGAGTGTCCTTGAAAAGCAGATCTTGCATCTCCCCGGTTGAAGTTTCGGGTCTTCCGTGTATCGCAGCAAAATACTGTTTTGTGAATTTGTCTTTATCGGAAACCTGAGCTGAAAGCTTTGCAGCGGCATTTTTTGTTTTTGCATATACCATGACCCCGCCCACATTTCTGTCAAGACGGTGTATAACACCAACATAAGGAGCTATGTTTTGTTCGCGCATACGGGCTTCTATCAGCGTGCACATGGTTTCTTCGTTTTCTTCGCTTGCCTGAGAGAGAATTCCGACAGGCTTTTTACACACTGTTATTTCTTTGTCTTCATAAAGAATGTCAAGCATCGCATTTTTCCTCCGTGCCGCTTGTTTTTATCAGTGCGGTTATTTCCGAAAGGAATTTTACCACAAAAATGACGGAAACCGCGGAGGTCAGAAGATCGGCTATTGCCTGTGTATATTCAACACCCGGAAGACCGATAAAGCGGGGGAGTATCAGCATGACGGGAATGTAGAACAGTCCCTGGCGCAGACATGAGAGAAATGTTGATGTGAGCGAGCGTCCGAGCGACTGATAAGTCATGTTGCTCATTACCCCGAGCGGAATAAACGGCATGGAAATACACTGGGCACGGAATGCGGCGGTGCCAACCTCAAGCATTTTTGTGCCGCCCTCGCCGTTGCTGAAGATACTTATGATATCCGGAGCAAAAATAAATCCTGCTGCGGCGGCTATCACAAACATGGCGGTGCTTGCGTAAAGGGTGAAATTAAAGGCTTTTTTTACTCTTTCATATTTTTTTGCTCCGTAATTGTATCCTAGGACGGGCATGTACCCTTGTCCGAGACCGAGACAAAGCGAGAAAACAAACATAAACACGCGGCTTACAACACCCATGCCCGCAATGGCGGCATCGGCATGTACTCCGGCAAATACCTTTGCGCTGTTGCTGAGTACAACGGAGGAGGCGCTTGAGAGCCCCTGACGGCAGAACGATGGAAGACCGAATTTTATGATATTTGCGTAATCCGAGATTTTTGTTGAAAGCTTCATGATGTTAAGTCTTACGGTGGTCTTTCCGAGAATGAAGGGGAACAGCAGAAGCGTAAAGCTTATGCACTGACTTATTGCCGTGGCAAGGGCGGCACCTGCGGTCTTCATTCCGAAACCGAAATCGAAAATGAATACGGGGTCGAGAATTATATTGATAATACCGCCAAGACCTATTCCTATCATGGAAAAAGTTGCTTTTCCCTCGGCGCGCAGAAGATTATTCAGAACATAAGTTGCCGACATAACGGGGGCGGCAAAAAGTATGTACTGACCATAAGCGTTGGCGTAGGGGAGAATGGTTTTCGTTGCTCCCAGCATTATCATAAGAGTATCTGAAAACATTTTTCCGAATACCATTATTACCGAGCCGAAAAGTATGCCCATCACAAGTGCGCTTATTGCAACTGTATTGGCATCGCTGTTTCTTTTTTGCCCGAGCAATCTCGATATCCAGCTTCCCGCACCCATGCCGACGGTGAATCCAACTGCCTGAATCATTGCCATAAGAGCAAATACCACGCCCACAGCTCCCGTGGCACTTGTGTCGTTTAATTGTGAAACAAAATAAGTGTCTGCCATGTTGTAAACGGAGGAAACAAGCATGCTGACAGTTGTGGGAACGGCAAGCTTTGATACTAAAAGCGGTACCGGAGTCTCGGTCATTTTTATATACTGCGGGTCAGAAAGTTTCCCGTCAAGCGTTTTTTCCATGGAAAAAATCACATCCTTAATTTGAAAACTGACATTATTTTACCACAAATTTTCTGTCAAGTCCATATATTTTACGAAAAAACAGTAATTTGATTTGTTTTGCACCTTGTTCTGTCCGTTTTTTTGGACACATGTTGATTTATAATTAAATCATCAAAAGAAAATAAAAAACGGAGGAACCAAAAATGTTAAGAAAAATAAGAAATATCACATTACTTGTCAGCGCAGTGTTCTGCTGGGGCATCGTAGGAGGTCTTGAACTTTCCCGCATTTCTCTTTCGGGTGCCATTAACTGCATTTTGGGAGCAGCATCTGTGTGTGCGGCACTTTATTTTGCCGAAATAATTTCGGGATACGCAAAAATGGTGCTTGTGAGAATTGCACGGCGCAGAAGAATGCGCAGACACAGAGAACACGCACGGATATATGCCAAGAACAGATGCGCGACCAAAGTCTGCGCGTGAAGGTCGGTGCGTCGAACAAAAAGTGATCCCCCAACGAAAGCTTTCGTTGGGGGAAATGCTTGTTATGGAAAAGTCTGAGTCTGTTAAGGTTTATTTCTCAATATTATATGTCTTGTTGTTATAATCCACGATGACAGAAGTTCCGTCGGAATAGGTCGTTCTGAAAACATTATCGGCAATTTCCTCGTGGTCATCCATAAATTCAAATTGCAGATAAGAAAGAGGCTCGAATATCTTGTATTCATCGGCGGCAAGCTTTGCTGTGCGCTGTATTTCATCAGGAGTGTGTGCGGTAAAGTCCTTGTCTGATATCCAGTCTTTGCCGTCGTTCACAAAGCGGGAGTTATAGTATATAACAGGTCTTCCGCCGTATTCTATTATTTTAAGGATGCTGTCGATGCCGGTGGCTGCGGCATTTACCGTGGATGCATACGGGTTACTTACCACAATGCCGTGATAAACTATCTGCCAGAACGGAACTGCCTTGTCAACATATTCGGGAATCTCTCCGTTGAAAAACGAAACATAGAGCACAAAATTACAATCACGCAAAGTGTGATCACAGGCATTTTCACAGCTTATGCCACCAAAAAGCTCTTTGGCATAACGGAAAAGCTCGTTCCATTTTTCAATCGCCTGACCTTTATTTAACGGATGGAGCGGATTATAACAAGTGTATGGATTCACGCTGGTTATAACGTCTATATAGTGAGTGCCGCAAAAACCGAGCTCCCGCACTGCGGGCAAGGTTTCTTGTGCAAGGCGCAAAGCGCATTCGGGGCATATCTGATATGCCTTTCCGCCTGCCCAGTAAGCATCGCGCCAGTAGTATTCACCATCGTTTTTGATCACAAGATCGTTTTTGTCAAAGTTTTCCGCAATGCTGTAAGCATCGGTACTGTTGGTGTGGCAGGTAACGCGGTAGCCGAGATCCCTTGCCGTGTCAATAAGCTCTTTAAGACCGTCCATGCCGCCAAGGGCGGGTTCGGGCGGCAATATCTGCGGCCATCTGCCGTCGTGCCCCCGAATGTTCCAACCCACAAGGGAAAAGTCAGCCTTTTCAATGCCGGCGGCTTTGTAGGCTTTCATTATATCCACAACTTCTGAGAAGGTGCTTGCCACATGCATGGGAGGCTCGTTTTCGGGAGTCTGCTCGAATATTTTGCAAGGCACGGGTTTCCAGCCGTGGCGTATGCGAATAAGCATGGAGCGAGCGCAAAAATCAAGCTCGGGATCTTTCTTTTCCCGTATTGAACGAAAACCATGTGATAGCTGATACTTGCGGTATTCGCGTCCCATGCCACTATATGTGGCATCTTTTTCGTAAAGGTAATGCAGTTCAAAAGACAGCGGTTCGTAAGGGAGCTCGCCGTTTATTTCAAAGCGTAAAATAAAAGTATATTTGTTGTTTTGAATTTTTATTACGGTATAGCTGTCGTAACGCATACCCGTGGTGATGCAAAGAAAGCATTTTCCACCATGGCAAAGTCCGAATATCGGCATATGCTGTACCTTGTTTTCATGCGTAAGATCCCGTCTTTCACGAAAATAACCGACAGAGGATTCCCGGCAATCGGTGGAAGTGCCCGAAATAAGGTAAAAGCCTTTATCTCCCGCCGTGATATCTTGCTCATTGAGCGTGATATCTATGTGAGAAATGTTTTTGCAGTCGATGTTTTGGGGATCTATGGAAAAGTATGCTACAGTGCCAATCGTGTTTTCTGTTGCGGAACCGGATTCGATTTTGCCGTTTTGGTAAAATGTTGTAAGTTTCATTGGTTTCAACTCCGTTTGTTGGCATATTGAGATATCTGTATTGCGATTATATCACGGGTGATGATAAAAATCAAGGGGTGATTTTTATGCCTTAAAAATGAATAATATGCAATAAAGAATGCATAAATGCATAAAAACGCGAAAGCAATAAAAAAACTTGATTATTTGATATATATTTGTGTAAAATAAGGGTTGACAAAATATGCCTCAACGGATATAATATACGGTATTGATGCATATTTATACAATTAATTACAAGGTGACAGACAAAATGACAAAGGTTTTTATTGACGGAAGCGCCGGCACAACGGGGCTTCGCATTTACGAAAGACTTTCCGCACGCCGCGATATCGAACTTATTTCTTTATCCGAGGAATTGCGTAAGGATACCAATGCAAGAAAAGATGCTTTGCAGAAAGCGGACATTGCCTTTTTGTGCCTTCCCGATGCGGCGGCAATAGAGGCGGTCTCCCTTGCGGAAGGCAGCAATACCGCCATAATCGACACATCGACCGCGCACCGCACAAATGCGGAATGGACATACGGTTTCCCCGAACTTCTCGATGATTATTCGGCAATCAAAAATTCCAAAAGAATAGCAAATCCCGGTTGTCATGCCAGCGGATTTATAGCGCTTGTCGCACCACTTGCAAAGGCGGGTGTTCTTAAGGATAATGCACCCCTACACTGCTTTTCGCTGACGGGTTATTCCGGAGGCGGAAAAAAGATGATAGCCGAATACCAGGATGATGCAAGATGCACCCTCCTTGACGGTCCCCGTCAGTATGGTCTTTCCCAGGAGCACAAGCATCTGGGAGAAATGGTAAAGATACCGGGAATATCTCATTCACCGCTGTTTTGCCCCATAGTTGCACCTTTCTACAGCGGCATGGAGGTCACAGTTTCTCTTGGAGCGGATGAACTTAATGCTGGCGCCGATGAAATCAAAAAGATATACTCGGAGTTTTACGGAAAGGGCACGGGACTTGTGCGTTATGCAGAAAGTGCCGATGAAGGCGGATTTTTGTCAGCCTCGGCATTCTCGGGCAGAGATGATATGCAGATAAGCGTTTTCGGAAACAGTGACAGGATACTTCTTGTATCACGATTTGACAATTTGGGCAAGGGCGCATCCGGCTCTGCAATACAGAATATGAACATCCTTATCGGCGCAGACGAAGCCGAAGGACTTGTGACCACCTGAGGGAGGAACATAATAAATGAAACTTATACCCGGCGGCATTTGTGCCGCAAAAGGATTTACGGCAAACGGAGTTCATTGCGGTATCCGCAAGAACCGCACAAAAAGGGATCTTGCCCTTATATTCAGTGAAAAAAAGGCAGCAGCTGCTGCTGTTTATACCACAAACCTTGTTAAGGGTGCACCTCTTACGGTTACAAAAAACAACATTGCCGACGGTTACGCAAGTGCGTGCATTTGCAACAGTGGGAATGCCAATACCTGCAATGCTGACGGAATTGAAATAGCGGAGAAGATGTGCGAACTTTGCGGTGATGCTCTTGGAATTTCGCCCAAAGATGTTGTGGTAGCATCAACAGGTGTTATAGGTCAGCCTCTTTCCATTGAACCGATTGCTGCGGGAATGGAAGAGCTTGTCGGAGGCTTGTCGCCCGATGGCGGAGCATATGCTGCGGAAGCTATTATGACAACAGATACTGTTATGAAAGAGATCGCCCTGGAATTTACCCTTGGCGGTAAAGTGTGCAGGATAGGCTGTATTGCAAAGGGAAGTGGTATGATACATCCCAATATGGCAACAATGCTCGTGTTCATAACAACAGATGCCGCAATATCCTCGGAAATGCTCAAAAAAGCCCTTGTTTCCGATGTGCAGAACACATTTAATATGACAAGTGTGGATGGCGATACATCCACAAATGATATGGTGACCATCCTTGCAAACGGTATGGCAGGTAACAAAGAAATAACTGCAGAGGGCGAAGATTTTGATACATTTATGAAAGCTCTCAACACTGTGACGGTTCATATGTGCCGTCTTATTGCGGGTGACGGTGAGGGTGCCACAAAGCTTCTTGAATGTACCGCAACCGGTGCTGATACTCCCGAGGCAGCAAAGATTGCCGCAAAGAGCGTTATCTGCTCAAGCCTTCTCAAAGCCGCAATGTTCGGTGCAGATGCAAACTGGGGAAGAGTACTTTGCGCCATCGGTTACAGTGGTGCAGATGTGGATGTTAATAAGATAGATGTTTCCTTCCGCTCGGCAAAGGGAACGGTTGATGTTTGCAAGAACGGTGCGGGAATAGAATTTTCCGAGGAAAAGGCAAAGGAGATACTTCTTGAAAAAGAAATAGAGATACTTATAGGTCTTGGCGACGGAAAATATTCCGCTTCCGCATGGGGCTGCGACCTTACCTACGATTACGTAAAGATCAACGGCGATTACAGAACATAATAAACGGAGAAAGTAAAAATGTACACAGATTTTTCAAATGCCGAACGCGCCGAGGTGCTTGTTCAGGCTCTGCCTTACATAAAAAAATATAACGGCAAGATAGTTGTTATAAAATACGGCGGCAATGCCATGATAAACGAAGTTCTTAAAGAGCAGGTGATGGAAGACATCGTCCTTCTCTGGCTTATAGGCGTTAAAGTCGTGCTGGTGCACGGCGGCGGTCCCGAAATAAACGAGATAATGGACAAGCTCGGAAAGAAGCCCGAATTTGTGGGCGGGCTTCGCGTTACCGACAAAGAAACGGTAGATATAGTTCAGATGGTTCTTGCCGGAAAAGTAAATAAGACTCTTGTAAATCTTCTTGAAATGAAGAGCGGTAAGGCGATGGGTATTTCCGGTATGGACGGCAGACTCATTGAAGCAAAGGTGAAAGATGAAAAGCTCGGTTATGTCGGTGAGATAACAAAAATAAATATAGCTCCCATAAAGGACCTGCTTGAAAAGGGATATATTCCCGTGGTTTCAACTGTTGGCTGTGACCGCGAAGGCAACACATATAACATTAACGGAGATACTGCGGCGGCTCGTATTGCAGGTGCTCTTGAAGCGGAAAACCTTATAATGATGACGGATGTTGCGGGAATCCTGCGTGATAAAGATGATCCTTCAAGCCTTATCCCTCATGTCACAGTGTCTGAGGCAAAGGCGCTTTACGATGAGGGCGTGGTGTCGGGCGGAATGATCCCCAAGGTGAACTGCTGTATCGATGCCATCGATCACGGTGTTGAAAAGGTTATAATTATGGACGGAACGGTTCCCCATTCCATTCTTATGGAAATACTCACCGATGAGGGCGCGGGAACCATGGTTATGGGTGACAGAAAATGAGTTTTATTACCGAAACAGATAAACAGTATGTGGCGGGAACATATGCCCGCTTTCCCGTAGAAATAGTAAAGGGTCAGGGCTCTGAGGTGTATGATTCCGACGGAAAGCGCTATATCGACATGGGCTCGGGAATCGGTGTTACAAGCTTCGGGCTTTGCGATGAAGAATGGGTAAAGGCGGTGTCTGCACAGCTCGGCTCCGTGCAACATATGTCTAACCTTTATTACACCTCCCCCTGCGCAGAGCTTGCAAAGCTCCTTTGCGAAAAAACAGGTATGAAAAAGGTGTTTTTCTCAAATTCGGGTGCGGAAGCAAATGAGTGCGCCATAAAGGTGGCGAGAAAATACGCTGCGGAAAAGAAGGGCGAAGACTGCTACACGATAGTGACGCTCAAAAACAGCTTCCACGGAAGAACGCTCACAACACTTTCGGCAACCGGTCAGGAGCACTACCACGAGCTGTTTCAGCCTCTCACTCCCGGATTTGTACATGTGACAGCGGGCGATATTACGGAGCTTGAGAACACAGTTGCAACACATAAAGTGGCGGGAATCATTCTTGAATGTGTTCAGGGTGAAGGCGGAGTTATAGCGCTGGATGCCGAATACATAAGAGCTGTTGAAAAAATAGCAAAAAGGGAAGATATAGTTCTTGTTATCGACGAAGTGCAAACGGGTAACGGCAGAAGCGGAATGCTTTATGCATATATGAATTACGGCATATGCCCCGATGTTGTGACAACGGCAAAGGGGTTGGGAGGCGGTCTGCCGATAGGTGCCGCGATCCTCGGTGAAAAGGTGCAGAACGTTTTGGGATTTGGCGATCACGGTTCCACGTATGGCGGTAATCCTGTGTGCTGTGCCGGAGCTGTGAGTGTTATCAGCCGTATGGACGGAGAGTTTCTTGCGGAAGTAAAAAGAAAATCAC
>JAFYUY010000002.1 GCA_017549405.1 Clostridia bacterium
ATCTCTGCTACGGAAAATGCAGGAGAATACAAAATAAAAACAGCCCCCGGAATAAGCTGCTATATTGACGATGAAAAAGTGACGTCAGAAACCGTTACTGTTGATCCCGGCACTCACACAGTAACTTTCAAGCACGAAAAAGCACCTGACTATATGGGAGCATATATAAACGGCTTTGAAGACGGTTCATTCCGCCCCGAATCAAAAGTCACCCGAGCACAGGCAATTCAGCTTATCATTGCAGCAACAGGGAAAAAATCAGAATCGTCTTCAAATTTCACAACAGCCTTTACCGACATTAAAAAAAGCGATTGGTACTATGCTCCCGTAACCCATATGGAAGAAAATATGTGTCTTCCCGAAGAATGGACTAAAAGCAAATTGCTTTTGTCAAATATGCCTATAACCCGCGGTGAATTTCTTTATATTATAGACAAGAACCTTATTAAACACGAAGGTTCGGTAAAACTGCATACCTTTATTGATCTGTCAGCAGACACTCTTTATTATGATGAAATAATGCAAGCTGTTGCATCAGGTTGCATCGAAGGCTATGCGGACGGCACTTTCCGCCCCGAAAGTCCCCTCACCCGAGCAGAAGCAGTTACTGTGATAAACAGATTTCTTTCAAGAACACCAAATAATAACACAACTCCCAGGTTCAGCGATATTAATGCTCACTGGGCAAAGGACCATGTAACCGCTGCCGCAACAGACTTTTCTGAAGGTTTGTGGCAACACGAAGTAAAAAATGTCGGTAAAGCATATGAATTACCCGAAAACGGAAAAAGCGCCGCAGACTACATTCCCGCCCTTTACGAGCAGTCAAAGGAGCTTTCGGCATATGCCATACGCGATGGCATTGATACCATTGCGGAACAAATGAAAAAAGACATCCTCGGCACCGAAAACACCCTTGATATTTACAGCGACAAACCGATCAACAAGATATATTACGTTTCCGAGAAAAACGGAAACGACAATAACGACGGTAAAAGTCCCGAAAACGCCATCAAAACCATTGCAGCCATTTCAAAGCTGAAATTGGCCAAAAACGATTTTGTTCTGTTTGAACGCGGAGGAGTTTACCGCGGAAGTATAACGGTTTCCGCAGGTGTTACCTACGGTTCTTACGGCGAAGGTCCAAAGCCTGTCATCATGCAGTCCAAGCGCAATTATGCAGATCCCTCTCTCTGGCAAGAAACCGGATATGAAAATGTGTGGGTGTGCACAGAAAAGCTTATAAATGTCGGCATTATTGCCTTCGACCACGATATATGGGATCATTCCGCCGACACTTATAACGAGCTTTACGGACTGATGATGAACAAAAATCTGTTTGGATTTGACGGTGTACATGAACTGTGCGGTGACCTGCAGTTCTACAGCGAGCTTAATGGCGGTGTGGGAAATTCCGGTGAGCTTTATGTTTACAGCGCCCAAGGCAACCCGGGTGAACGCTTCAGCTCCATCGAGATAGGTGAAAAAATAGATATTTTCGAAGGTTCTGCCGCTGATGTTACCATCGATAATCTTTCGGTAAAATTCACGGGCGCCCATGGCATGGGAGCTTCCACCTGCAGCGGAAGAACAGTTACAAACTGTGTATGGTCGTGGCTGGGCGGTTCTATACTTTCACTCAACTTCAGCAACGGAAAACCCGTAAACTACGGTAACGCAGTTGAAATATACGGCGGATGCTCAGGCTACACAGTAACAAATAACTGGATGTACCAGATATACGATACCGCTGTTACCCATCAGCGTAGCTCAAGTACCGGAAACTGCATACAGGAAAATATACACTATTCCGAAAATCTTATGGAATATGTTTTCTGGGGCATAGAATCCTATAACTCCCCTCCCACCGCAAGCCAGCTTGGCGGAAAGACCGATACATACACAAGGGTAACACAAAACTTCCTTGCCGATTACAATGTTATGCGCCTTGGCGGTTACGGCTGGGGGTCCATTACCCGCCACAGAGGAGCTCAGCTTATGTGCTGCTCCACAATATCCGATAACAATAACTGCAGATCGGTATATAACATCCTCGACCGTGCGTACGGAAATCTGCTGATACAACCCCCAAATTATAAAGAGAACGATGACAAAAACATCTATATCCAGCACATAGGTCACCCTCTCGGCAGGCTCAAGAGCACCGATACCACAGTGTGTGATCGCTTTGCCGCAGTCAACCTTGCAAACATGCTCGGAGATAAGAACGCGGTCGTAATAATCATTGAACCCGCAGTAGATCCCATAAAACTCAACATTCCCGAAGGGCTCGCCATGCCGGGAGACATTTAAACATAAAACGAAAACCTGTCCGTTCCGCTCGGGCAGGTTTTTATTCTAATATCGTTTTTCGCCAATATTTTCTGAAAATTACATCGTTTTTTGGCACTTTTACCCTTGACAAAGTTTTTCTTTCGTGGTATACTTTATAAGATAAATCACTGTGTCCAAAACCGTGTTTCCGGCAAGGTCAAATAACCGTCCACACGTAGCATATTTTGCTTTGATGTGTACAACCGTCTTGCCGCGCGGCAAGGCTTTTTTTCTGTAATTTAAACACCGAACAAAGGAGAATACATGATGGCAAAGACTTGCGAAATTTTCGAAAAAATAAAAAATGCCGATACATCTGTTATTTCCCATTCTTCTTTTTCCCCTTTGCTTTCTTCTATTCCCGATTTTATCGATATTTCTGTTTTCAATTCCAGGGAATATGTTTTTTTGCCCGGCTTTTGCGATGTGCATGTGCATTTTCGTGAGCCGGGTTTTTCATACAAAGAAACCATCTGCACAGGAAGTGCTGCAGCAAGCGCCGGCGGTTACACAGACGTGTGCACCATGCCGAACCTCAATCCCGTGCCGGACAGCGCATCTCATCTGAAAGAGCAGACCGATCTCATATCGGGGTCTGCCATTGGAATACATCCTTATGGTGCCATAACCGTAGGGCAGCGAGGCGAGGAGCTTTCCGATATGGAAGGCATGGCGCAGAATGTTATCGCTTTCTCAGATGACGGCAGAGGTGTTCAATCAGATGAAATGATGGAAGCAGCCATGGAAAGGGCAAAAAAGCTCGGCAAAATGATCGTTGCACACTGTGAAGTGAATTCGTTGCTTCACGGCGGTTACATCCACGACGGAGAATACGCCAAAGCCCACGGTCACCGCGGCATATGCTCCGAAAGCGAATACGCACAGATCGAGCGTGACATTGCCCTTGCAAAAAAAACAGGATGCGCTTACCACGTTTGCCACATATCCGCAAAAGAAAGCGTTGAACTTATACGCAACGCAAAAAAAGACGGAGTAAACATAACCTGCGAAACAGCCCCGCACTATCTAATATTCAGCGATAAAGACTTAAAAGAAGACGGCAAATGGAAAATGAATCCGCCGCTTCGCTCGGAATCGGACAAAGCCGCACTTATCGAAGGCATATGCGACGGAACAATAGATATGATCGCCACAGACCACGCGCCCCACTCAGCCGAAGAAAAATCGGCAGGGCTCGAGAAAAGTTCCTTCGGCATCGTGGGACTTGAAACCGCTTTCCCCGTCATGTACACCCACATGGTCAAAACCGGCATAATAACTATAGAAAAGCTTGCAGATCTTATGTGTACAGCACCGCGGAAAAGATTCGGCATTCCCGTAAACGGATTTTCCGTATGGAATATTGACGAAAAATTCACCGTGACTCCGGCAGAGTTTCTTTCAAAAGGAAGAGCCACTCCCTTTGACGGAATGGAGCTTTTCGGAAAATGCAAGCTTGCGGTTTGCAACGGTAACGCAATATATTTTAACGGCAATCCCCTCAAAACCAATCAGTAAACAATTTCTTATATAAATCAGGAGGAAAACACATGGCAAAGAGAACAGACATCAAAAAGATCCTTATCATAGGTTCGGGTCCCATAATCATCGGTCAGGCAGCAGAA
>JAFYUY010000026.1 GCA_017549405.1 Clostridia bacterium
GGATATCCTGGGTTATGGCTCTGTGCTCTGTTATAACAAATATATTTTCTTCATTTAAGACCTTGGTTGCGGGAAGGTCGTTTGGAATCTTAATTGGCATTTATATATAAAGTTTCCTCTCGTTATCAAACTTTCGCAAGCGCATTGTCAATATCTTCGATAATATCGTCCACATGCTCAATACCGATGGACATACGTACAAGATCGGAGCCTATACCCGCCGCTTTGAGCTGATCGTCTGTGAGCTGGCGATGTGTGGTGCTTGCAGGATGCAATACACAAGTTCTCGCATCGGCAACATGAACCACTATTGCCGCAAGCTCCAGGCTGTCCATAAACTTAACGGCAGCTTCTCTTCCGCCTTTAACACCAAAAGAGATAACTCCGCTGCATCCGTCGGGCAGATATTTTTTTGCAAGCGCGTAATCCTTGCTTGACTCAAGACCGGGGTAATTCACCCATGCGATCTTTTCGTGCTTTTCAAGATGCTTTGCGACCGCAAGTGCATTTGAGGAGTGGCGTTCCATGCGAAGATGAAGCGTTGTGAGTCCGGAATTGAGCATAAATGCCGCCGCCGCAGGGGGGAGAACACCAAAGTCACGCATGAGCTGAACCCGTGCCTTTGTGATGTATGCCGCCTTGCCAAAATTCTTGGTGTAAACAACGCCGTGGTATGACTCATCGGGCTGAGTAAGTCCGGGATATTTTCCGTCAACGCTCCAATCAAAGTTGCCGCTGTCAACGATCACACCGCCGACCACCGTTGCCTGCCCGTCCATATATTTTGTAGTCGAGTGCACAACGATATCTGCACCAAACTCTATAGGGGTGCAAAGAATAGGGGTCGCAAATGTATTGTCAACAACAAGGGGTACCTTGTGAGCATGGGCAAGCTTTGCGTATTTTTCAATATCAAGCACATCAAGTGCGGGATTTGCTATGGTCTCACCGAAAACAAGGCGGGTCTTATCGTCAAAAAGTGCCTCTATCTGCGCATCGTCCATGTCGGGAGTTATAAAACGCACTTCAATTCCCATTCGCTTCAAAGTCACCGCAAAAAGGTTTATTGTTCCACCGTAAATGGAGGAAAGGCTGATAAAGTTTTCTCCCGCAGAAGTGATGTTGAGAATAGCAAGTAGATTTGCAGCCTGACCGGAAGATGTGCAAAGGGCACCAACACCGCCTTCAAGCACGTTTATCTTTTCTTCAACTGCAGATACGGTAGGATTTGAAATGCGGGAATACATATGTCCGTCAGCCTCAAGGTCAAAAAGCTTACCAAGGTGATCTGCGGAATCGTATTTGTACGTTGTGCTCTGATAAATGGGAAGAACTCTGGGTTCCCCGTTTTTCGGTGTGTATCCTGCCTGAATGCAGTTTGTTTCCTTTTTCCAACTCATATAAAATACCTCTTTCTATACGTTATACAATATTATACAAATTTATCTGCCTGAGTTGTTGCGAGGGTATCGCAACGCTCATTTTCAGGATGACCGTCGTGCCCCTTTATCCAGTTGTAATTAAGCTTGTGATAATCGGCAAGCATAAGCAGTTTTTCCCAAAGCTCGGGATTCAGTGCGGGAGACTTGTCAGATTTTTTCCAGCCGTTCTTTTTCCAGCTTTTAGCCCAGCCTTTTGAAAGCCCGTCGATCACATATTTCGAATCACTGTAAAGATTGACCTCGCAAGGTTCTTTGAGCGCTGATAGCGCCTCTATAACCGCAGTAAGCTCCATTCGGTTGTTGGTGGTCTCCCGTTCACCGCCCGACATTTCACGGCGTTTCCCTTTATATTCAAGGATGGCACCCCAGCCGCCGCGCCCCGGATTGCCACGGCATGCGCCGTCTGTATATACATTTACTGTTTTCATATGATTTTCCAATTCAAATAATTACTCTGACACCTTATCGGCTCCATCGTCGACTATATCAGACTGATATCTGCCCATTTTGCGGTATTCAAGCTTTCCCATCTTAAAACCGTCATCGGTTTTTTTGAAATCAAACTCCATCTCGGATTCTTCCGCCCCGTCAATATAGGTGATTATTTTTCCGCCACGGATCTCATATCTCGAATAGCTTTCGGTCTCATCGTTTACAAAGATTCTCCCGTCAGACGTAAAGTTATACACATTGTCCATTCCGTCACAGGTATAATATCCCGAAATATCGGAATTTTCTGTGCAGGCGCCCAAACTCAATAACGCCGTAGCACACAAGACCGCTGCCACAATATTTTTAAATTTTATCATTCACAAAACTCCTTGTAATCGTATCCGTTTATGCTTATGTCAGATAATTCCGAAAGCTTTTCGTCGCTCACAAAATACGGAGTGGGTAATTCAATCGTACTTTTAAGATTCCTTATGCAAATGTTTTTATAGCGTATATCAAAACCGCTCACATCAACTGTTGTGTCAAACTGTTGGTTTCCGAGATTCTTGCCCAGTGTCCCGACGGCTATACGCACAAGCGACATATCGGAATAGTTTATTTCATGCGGATATTCATATTCCGCATTGTCACAATCGTTATATTGCATCGGCAGGTGGTCCTCATCATGTTCAACACAGATCCCATCATAAAGCACATTGCGCACAATAATACTGTCGCTCCCAAACCAGGTGTCGATACTTATGGCAATACATTGCACATGTATAAGATAATTGTCCGCAAAAAGGATATTTTCTATAACACTGTCACAGCAGCCCGACCATATTTCAAGATTCTTGCCCCAGTCACACCACAAAACGTTGTTTTTAACGGTTATGCCCGAACAACCTCCGCTCTCACCATCAAGATACGGTGCGCGTATCACAACGCTGTCATCAAAAGACCTTATAAAGCTGTTTTGAAGCACTACATTATATGAATTGCAAATATCCACACCGTCCGAATTGTATCTCCACTGACCGATTATCTTTATATTATTTATAATAACGTTTTCACAACCGTTACGCAAAATAAGTGTCCAAAGAGGAGCATCGACAAAAGTAATGCCATCGATAGTCAGATTTTTACAATTATACGCATTGAACATGCTCGCATATTGAATATCCCGTTCGGTGAGATCAAGATTTTTCAAAGCATCTGTAACTTCATGACCGTCATCCCCGTTATAGTCGTTATTTCTCCTGTAAGGTGAAGAGTCAAGAACTCCCCGTCCGATCACTTGAACATTCTCGCAGTCCTTAGCATAAACCGTACCGTAAACAACTGCGCCACGTTCTAAAATTATGCGACTGTTGCTTTTTGGCACAATAAGACCTGCATGATGGATTCCTTTTGAAAACACAATATCATCTTCACGCCTGCAATATTCAAACGGAGGATCGGCAAACAACGCAAGACATTCGTGGTATCCGTTAATTTCTACTGTGAACTGCCCCGGCTGTGTGAGTTCAAATGAAATCTTGTTGCCGGAAACCTCAAAAGGTATATGTTTTTCGAGAGGGCGGATCTCAGCTTTTTCGATACCGCAGTTTAGTACTCTGACCTTTACAGTTGTGCGGCTACTGATATCAAATCCCGCAAAATATGCAATCTCCGTTTGTAAAATGTTCCTTTGATTCCCATGCCACACATGGTTTAAAGGGTACTTGGATACGCGGGCTTCAGATATTTCAATTTCCTCACCGTTCACCC
>JAFYUY010000003.1 GCA_017549405.1 Clostridia bacterium
AGTATGATATTATTTAACAGTGATCTTGAGTGCATGACCCTTGTCGTAGGGGTTACCGGTCAGGATATACTGCGGTATTACAGTGTCTTTTCCGTCGGCAGTCTTTGCTATGATCTCAGTATAATAATCGCTGTGCTTGTGTCCGCAGAATGCACCACGGATTATATCTCCGTTGTTTACTATAAGGTCGTAAATTGTTTTGTTTACACCCTCTGTGCCTTCCGCTCCTATTCCTCCTGTCATAAAGTTATAATTATTGGCATCGTTGCGGCGGATGGGATAAAGGTCTGTTTCTGCGGGATTGTTTGTGCAAAGGGGAATGTGATAGAAGAGAAGAACGGTATATCCTTTTTCACGGGCAAGCTCAAGGTCCGCTTTGAAAGGTTCTACCTGGCTGTCCCAGAATTTGGAGCCTGCGGCATTATCAAGCTGAATAAGCATCACTCTTTCATCAAGAACCTTGGAATAATAATAAACATCGTGTATCCAGTTTTCGTTGAGAATATCAATGCGCGATTCAAGGCTTGTCGGGTCGGGTGTCGCGGGGGTATCCTGGCAACGTCGTGTGGCTTCGTGGTTGCCGAGAGTGGCAATTACTGTGGGATAAACGTCGAAAACATGGGTCTTTGCAAGTTCAATGCAGCCCCATGACATATAGTCCAGCATATCACCTGTTATAACTATCTGGTCTGCGGTGCTTGCATATTTTAAACTGTTCTTGGCATTACCGACGGAGGAACCGCCCGCAAGCCATTTTCTTCCTTTGTATGTTGCCATGATGGAGGGATTTGCTTCTTCGAAATCTTGCTCATTGCAATAGTTGAAATGGAGGTCGGTGAGCTGAACTATTTCAATGGGTTTACCATCGAAGCCCGTGTCTATTTCCGCTTCGCGCACCATTATTCCGGAATCTTTAAGCTGATATATCCAGGTTTTCTTGTCAGCGGAGGTGCCAACAATGTCAACCTTTTCCTGGTTGGCATACTCTTGTTTGCGGATTTCTTTTACTGTTAAAACACAATCTTTGGCAAATTCAAGTGCAGCGCCTTTAAGTTCCTTTGTGTCGATTCCGGTAAGGGCAAGGTTATAGATACTTGTGTTTATTATATCGGAATAGAGGGTATTTTCCTCACCGTATGTGTTCTTGTATGTGCAGTATGCGCGCGCGCAGTATACAGTATCATAGTCCTCGGGAGAGACGGTCAATTCCGCGGTAACGGTATTGTTTTTTTCATTGTCCTCAAAGGTAAAGTAGGGAATGTTGCTGTTCTGAAGAGATTCCTTTGTGAGCTGTTTTCTGCCCATTTCTTCTGAATCTGCAGCTATAATTCCAACGCTTGCTATGTTAAGCTCCTTGAAGCCTTCGGTCTTTTCAAAGAACAATTCAAGCTTTCCTTCACCGTCATCGGAGATTTTGGCGCTTGGGGCAACAAGGTCGGTACTCACATCAAAATCGGCATATGTCGCTTTAAGAACTGTGCCTTTTTTGAAATTGCCATCCTTTATGGGTTTTCCGTTTTTCTGTTCCCAGCCCACAAACAGCTTTCCTTCAGGCTGAGTTCTGCGAACATTTGCAAGGTTCAGCTCACAATCCGAAAGAATTGTTATGGTCTCCCCGTCATTTTTGTAGATCTCTCCGTCTGCAAAGGTTACGGAATATTCGCCTGCGGGAACATAAAGAAGACCGTTTGCCGATATATATTCGTTGCCCTTTTTGTCTACCGCTTTTGCGTGTCCTTCTCCGTTAACGGCAAATATACCTGCTGTATCTGTGGGAGAAAGTGTGTTATCTGAACTTTCGCAGTTCAAAAGATAAAATCCTTCTGTGGCGAAGAAATCGGGATAATATGGGAATTCCATACCGTTATTTGCAATAAGCTGAACAGCGCATTCAAATACGGGTTCTCTGTTACCTTTGTGGAAAGTTATTCTTCCGATGTTTCCACCGTTGTAGATCACATTTACGGTATCGGTGAAGGCAACTCCTTTTTGCGTGGACTGCCATCCGTCGGAACCGAAGTAGATATATTTTATGTCTCCGTTGTTTACTGTAACTGTTGCACCGTCAGTGGTCTGCATATCGTCATTGTAATATGCGCCCACATGAACATTTGTAACATCGGAGCTTATCTCAACAGATTCATTCGCGCTGGAACCGTTATATTTTCCTATGTGCAAATTAAGGTCGGGAGAAGCTTCTCCTGCCGCGCTTGTCGTAACACCCTCGCCGATCACAAGAGGGCTTCCGCCCGTGGAGATGAATTTGTTGTTGACCGCTGCCTGAAGCTCTATATTTTCAAAGGTCAGAGGACCGCCCATATTTACACCATTATTGTTAAGGTTGAGCACCGCAGTGCCGTCACCCGAAATGGTGATCATATCGGAATGGGCAGGAAAATCGCCCGTTCCGTCAACTTTCAGAAAACCGGATATAACTATTTTCTTTATATCCGCATCCGATTCGGAAAGTGAAGCTATTGCAGCTTCCACGTTGTTGAGGGCAGCTTCGGGGGTAAGTCCGTCGTTTTCGGCATTTCCTTCGGAGCTTACATAAAGGGTCTTTTCGGTTTTTGGTTTTTCTTGTTTTTCGGGTTGTGCCTCTGAGGATATTTCGCTTTCGGAGGTTGCATCAGGGTCTTCACAGGAAGTCATCGTGAATGCTGATGCTGCAAGCAGCAGAGAAAGCAAAACGCAGGCAAGCTTTGATGAAGTGATTTTCATTGCAAAATTCCTTTCCTGATTATAGTTTGATTTTACTCTAACATATAAATATATATTGTTTATCAAAGGTTTGTTAACTTGTTGAAAACATCGGAACGAGTTGCGTTAAACACAAAAGTGATATTTGTAATAATTCATTTGCACATCTTGATAAATTTTCCATTAAGTGATATAATTAAAATGTATATTTGTGCGGATCGGATATCCTTTGCTGCACTTTTACGGAAGGAAACACAGTATGAAAGTTGTTTTACAGGATCTTACAAAAAAATTCCGCGCCCGCGGCAAAAAAGACGGTTCCGAGGTTATTGCGGTAAATAGCTTCAGCTTTGAGATTCCCGACGGGAAGCTTGTGGGACTTTTAGGCCCTTCGGGCTGCGGAAAAAGCACGACCCTTAATCTCATAAGCGGTCTTTTAAAACCCACTTCAGGAAAAATATTTTTCGGTGATGACGATGTAACAGAGCTTGAACCCGAGAAACGAGGAGTCGGACTTGTTTTTCAGAATTATGCACTTTACCCTCATCTTACGGTTTTTCAGAACATTATTTTCCCGTTGCAGAATCTTAAGGGGGCGCAAAAGCTGACAAAAGATGAGATGCGGGAGAAAGCATACAAGATAGCCTCCCTTGTGCAGATAGACGAGCTTATGGACAGAAAACCATCGGAGCTTTCCGGCGGTCAGCAACAGCGTGTTGCCATTGCCCGCGCCCTTGTTAAAATGCCAAAAGTATTGCTTTTGGATGAACCCCTTTCCAATCTTGATGCACGCCTGCGACTTCATACCCGCGAGGAAATAAAACGTATACAAAAAGAAACGGGTATAACCACTGTTTTTGTTACCCACGACCAGGAAGAGGCAATGAGCATCTCCGATATGATAGTCGTGATGAAAGACGGAGTTATACAGCAGATAGGAGCACCGCAGCAGGTTTACGAAAGACCCGTGAATCTTTTTGTGGCAAAGTTTCTCGGTACTCCACCCATCAATGTTTTTAAAGGAGAGATCCGCGATGGCGGATTGTATATAGGTGCACAGCGTGTGCTTGAAGCTGAGAGTTCGTTTTCAGGCGCTTGCTTTGTGGGTGTCCGTCCGGAAGGATTTGTTCCATGTGATGGCGGAAAGCTTGAGTGCGACCTTTCCCGCGTGGAGATAATGGGGCGAGATGTGAGCGTTGTGTGTGCAAATCCATCCTGCACAAGCCCTGTTATACGTGCGGTGATAAGCTCGGATACTTCCATAAATGCATGCTCCGAAAAAGTGCGCTTTGACCTTAAACCGCAAAAAGTCCACATTTTTGATTCAAAAAATGAGATAAGAATAGATGCAGATCTGAAATGAACGGAGAAGGTTATGGAAAACAACAATAAAAAAGCATGGCTGTATCTTTTGCCTGCAATGCTGTTCCTCGGTGTTTTCATGGTATATCCTCTTGTGGACGTATTTATTTATTCCTTTGAGGAAGGATATAACTCGGCATCGCAAACATTTTTCGGAACAGGCACGTATAACTATTCCTATGTTCTGCGAGATCCGTATTTTCTGCAGGCTCTGAAAAACACGTTCATCCTTGTAATAATAACTGTGCCCCTTTCCACGCTTATAGCGCTTGGAATATCGCTGGGACTGAGTTCTGTTAAGGCTGTGAGAAATCTTTTTCAGACAATATACTTTCTACCTTATGTGACAAACACCCTTGCCGTGGGCTTGGTTTTTATGATACTGTTTGAAAAAACACCATATACGGACGGATTTGCAAACCTTGTGCTCAATATTTTCGGTGCGGGACCCATTGATTTTATCGACGGACCGTATGCCGCAAAAATGTTTGTGCTGTGTTTTTATACCATATGGGTGGTAATGCCATTCAAGATACTCATACTCACAAGTGCGCTTGCCTCTGTAAACCCCGATTACTATAATGCCGCACAGGTCGACGGAACTTCAAAATTCAGAATTTTTACTAAAATAACACTTCCGATGATATCTCCCATGGTATTTTACCTTGTAATAACCGGATTTATAGGAGCGTTCAAAGCATATAGTGACGCCGTGGCACTTTTCGGTACCGAACTTAATGCCGCAGGTATGAACACTATTGTGGGCTATGTTTACGATATGCTTTACGGCAACAGTGGGGGATATCCCTCATATGCCTCTGCAGCGGCTATAATTCTTTTTGTTATAGTTCTTACAGTAACTAACATCAATCTTTTGATTAGTAAAAAATATGTTCATTATAAATAAGGAGCCGACAATGCTCAAACAAACAAAAAAACGCAAATCCGGCATGCCTTTAATCTGCGGTGAGAATATCCGCAAAGCCGCAGTATATTTTATGCTTGCGCTATGGGCACTTATGGTGTTGTTCCCGTTTTACTGGATGATACTTACATCTTTAAAGGGCTACGGGGCGTATAATTCCGAATATATTCCAAAGCTGTATACGCTCTCGCCAACATTTGAAAACTATGAAGAGGCATTTTCTGCCGTGCCGCTGGCGGATTATTTTGTAAATACCGTTATTTTCACGGTGCTGACAACGGCCTTGATGCTTGCCGTCATAATCCCCGCCGCCTTTGCTTTCTCAAGACTCGAATTTCGCGGTAAAAACATTTTATTTACGCTGTTTTTATCTCTTATGATGATACCAAATGAGCTTGTGATAATTACAAATTACGTAACTGTTACAAATCTCGATCTCAGAAACACTTTCACCGGACTTGTTTTGCCATCGGCAATGTCGGTATTTTATGTGTATCTGCTTAAGGAGAATTTTTCGCAGATACCGGATGAACTGTATTATGCCGCAAAGGTTGACGGAACCTCCGATCTCAAATATCTGTTTAAGGTCATGCTTCCCATTTGCAAGCCTACCGTTATAACTGTCACCGTACTTAAAGTTATCGAATGCTGGAATTCCTATATCTGGCCAAGGCTTGTCACGGATAACAGCGCATATTTTCTTGTTTCCAACGGTATTCAGGAGATACGAGAAAACGGTTTCGGACGTGAAAATATCCCCGCAATGATGGCTGCTGTAGTGGTGATATCTGTTCCCCTTATCGTGATATTTTTGATATTCCGCAAAAAAATAATGGAAGGTGTGGCGCGCGGAGGTACAAAGGGATGAAAACTGCAATAGAAAAAACATTGTGTCTTTGTTTGGCAGCTTTGTTTTGCGTGTTTGCTGTATCTTGTCACGGAAAGCGTGAAAGCTCGGAATTTGTGATCCCTCGGGAATTTGACGAAGCGCAGGAATATAGCATAACCTTTTGGGCTAAAAATGATACAAACAAGACTCAGGTTGAAATATATCATAAGGCAATAGCGGAGTTTGAGGAGTTATATCCGAATATAAAAGTTAATCTCAGGCTTTATACCGATTACGGTAAGATATATAATGATGTTATAACCAATATTTCCACAGACACAACCCCCAACGTGTGCATAACTTACCCCGATCACATAGCGACTTACCGCACGGGCAAGGATGTTGTGGTGCCGCTTAACGACCTTATGAACGATAAAGAATACGGACTTGGCGGAAAACGTGTGAAGTTTGATTCTCCGACGATGTCCGAGATAGTCCCTCAGTTTCTTGAAGAATGTTCTTTTAGCGGTGCATATTATGCTCTCCCGTTCATGCGTTCCACCGAGGCTTGCTATATAAATAAAACTTACGTGGAAAAACTGGGGTATACTTTGCCTGAACAACTGACATGGGATTTTGTGTGGGAAGTATCGCAAAAGGCAGCTCAAAAGGATTCTGACGGCATTTATGCCGTGAACGGTCAAAAGGTCATGATACCGATGATATATAAATCCACCGATAACATGATGATACAGATGTTAAAGCAGCAAGGAGCCGGATATTCAGACGAATACGGAAATGTTCTTATATTCAATGAAACCACGGAGGAGATCCTTAAAACCGTGGCAGAGAATACTGCGGCAGGTGCCTTTTCCACTTTTAAGATATCAAGCTATCCCGCCAATTTCCTTAATGCGGGTCAGTGTGTTTTTGCAATAGATTCCACGGCGGGCGCTACCTGGATGGGAACCGATGCTCCGCTTTGCGATATAAGTGAGGAAAAGATCATAAAGTTTGAAACGGCAGTAATGCCCATACCTCAGTTTGACCCGCAAAACCCCTGCATGATATCCCAGGGACCTTCGGTGTGTATTTTTAATAAGAAGGATCCGGGCGAGGTAATGGCATCCTGGCTGTTTACGCAGTATTTGCTCACAAACAGCGTTCAGCTTTCGTATTCTTCTACCGAAGGGTATGTGCCCGTTACTATAAAAGCGCAGAGTTCTGATGAATATAAGGACTATCTTTCCCGCGCAGGGGAGGATAACGAATATTATTATGATATAAAGATAAGAGCATCAAAGCTTTTGCTTGATAACGTGGAGCACACATTTGTAACACCGGTATTCAATGGGTCGGCATCTCTGCGCGATGCCGCGGGGCAGATGATAGAAAATGTAACGAAATCCGTAAGACGCAAAGAAAATGTTGATGAAGATTATTATAAAGCCCTTTATGATGACGTTAAAGCTCTTCACAGGCTCGATTCCGCAGGTCTTTCGGGCGGGAAGGTAAAGCTTGGAAAACTGCCCGAGGCATCCCGTGCACTTATTATATGTCTTGTGGCAGTGTGGGTGCTTATTATTGCTTATCGGATATATGATGCGGTAAAAAAACTGCGTAAATGATATTTTATCTTGACTTATTCTGTTTTTGATGTATAATAAAAATGTAATCGTTCCATAATTTGCCATGGTAATTTTTGAGGACGAAAGCCGAAAACCACATTATTATTTTAACCGAAAAGGAGAAAAGAAAATGAAAAAGATCACATCTTTAATGCTCGCTCTTATGCTTGCCATGTCTCTTGCAAGCTGCGGTGAAAAAGCAAACGACGTTGAAACTCAGGGCGAAACAGAAAATCAGGTGGAAACCGAAGTTGAGACCGAAACCGAAACTGAGGCTGAAACTGAAACAGAAGCTGAAGCTGAAACTGAAACTGAAGAAGCTGATGTTATGACCTACGAAGAATATGCAGCAGCAGAGATCGACAGCCCCGTTGTTATCGATGCATACGTTCAGGGCAAGCAGTCCTGGTGGGATAACAAAGCAACCGTTTATGCACAGGATGAAGACGGCGCATATTTCATTTACGAAATGGCATGCTCCGAAGAAGATTACGAAAAGCTCACAGTAGGCACTGCTATCAAAGTTACCGGTCACAAGGCAGAATGGTCGGGCGAAGTTGAGATCGTTGATGCGACATTCGAAATAATCGAAGGAAACTACGTGGCAGAACCCGTTGATGTAACAAGTCTTCTTGCGTCCAAAGAACTCATCAATCATCAGAACAAGCTTGCTTCTTTCAAGGGAATGACAGTTGATGCTATCAACTATAAGAACGAAGAACCCGGCGATGATATTTATCTCACCCTTTCCAAGGACGGAGAGTCTTACGATTTCTGTGTTGAAATATATCTCACCGGTGAAGATTCCGAAGTTTACAAGACAGTTGGCGAACTTGCAGTTGGCGACATCGTTGACGTGGAAGGCTTCCTTTACTGGTATGAGGGCGTGAACCCCCACATCACTTCGGTAGTAAAGCTTGAAGCTTGAGTGCGAATTGAAATAACAGAATATAAAAGAATCGGGCAACAGCTGCGGCTGTTGCCCGATTTGTTTTTATATAGTATAAAGTGTAGGGTTATTTTGAAAGCTTGAATTTTTTCATCAAAACCTCAAGAACAGAACTTACAGAGTATTTCAGTGTATTAAAATTCAAAATTATGATGGTCAAAAATGCTATTGCAAAAATGCCGTAAGAGAATTTGACCTCAAAACTTATAACATAAGCTGAGAAAATCATGAGCATATAAGTTAGTGCTGTTTTCAGCCAGTTTATTTTGATATCAACAATTTGTTTGATCATCACGATACGTGTCAGCCACAAAACGAAGAATCCTGTAGCAGTTCCTATGGCTGCTCCGATAATTCCGAAAGCGGGAATAAGAATAAGATTCAGAGCTATATTAACAATTGAGCCTGCTATAACAGACAAGAAAAGCCCTGAGGTTTTTTTGTAGGCTCGGAATGCAGCTGCCAAAAAACCTGCATGTGACGAAAACATTGCGGAAATAATTAGCATAGGAACGCATTTCCACGCAACATAAAAGTTTTTGGCAAACAGTATTGACGACATCAGCTGAGCACTTCCGATAATTGTCATACATCCCAAAACACTTATGACATCCAGTTTATTGTATATACTTGTATACAAACCGCTTTCATTTTTGTCACCGCAATTGGATATGGCTGACAGTTGCCATGCTTGGGTAAATATAGACAGGACTGTGGTGAGTATGGTAGGTATCTTGTGTGCAACGCTATATACTCCGCTTTCTGCGAGCCCAACAAAATATATTATCATATATTTATCAATACTTGTGTTGATAGCCCATGCAAGCAAAGTTGGTATCATCGGTATGCTGTATTTCAGCATATCCTTCATCAGTTGTTTGTCGATATCTAGCGGTCTCCAATGTTTGTAAATCTTACCGGCAAAAAACATTAGCAGGATGGGGATGATGTGACCTATAACAGTGCTTATCAAATAACCATATAATCCGGTTTTAAAAACGAGCAAAAAGAGGATATTGCATATGATAAGAGAAATGGTGTGCAGAATTCCTTGAATTGCAAATAAAGCAGTTTTTCCGATTCCTTTCAGAAAATTTGAAAAACAGTTTTGTATATTGAATAATGTGAAATTTAAGATAAATATTATCCAATATTCGTTTAGTGTGTTGCTTAAGGTTCCGATGAGCGGATAAAACAACACCAAGATTAAAGATGCCAGAAGCGTAAAAAGCATGGAATTATTAAGCACATGTGTTTTTGATACGCTTTTATCTAATGCATAACGCAAAGTTGCATCGGCAATGGCAAGTGTCAGAACGGGGTAGATGAAGTGGATGGTAGTATTTATCAGATCTGCTATACCATATTCCGTTGTAGTCAGTACATATGTATATAGAGGAGTCAGCAAAAATACAAGAATTTTAGACCCAAAGCTGCTTAAGGCAAACAGTGCTGTATCTTTTGCAAGGTTTTTATATACTTTAGATGGCTGTTGTGTCATGAATTATACTCCAGTTTTGATTTCAACTCCAAAACAAAATCCTCCGCAGATTTTTGAAGATTTGCTTTTCCTTTTTTTATTCTTTCTGTGTATGTACCCTGCAACATATTTTCAAAAATTTCAAAGAAATTATTGCCTTCTGTGAAATTACAGGCAAATTTTTTAGTGAAATAAAATTCAGAAAGAGCAAAGCGTGTGTTCATAAGGTCGTCAAGTTTGCCTTGATACTTATTATCATATCCGGAATAGTCAAGTACAACAGTTGGAGTGTTCTGCACAAGGCTCAATAAAGTGCCGTGAAAATAATTGGTAACAGTAGCTTCGGCACCGCGCAAAATCATAGCCCATTCAAACGGGTCAAGATCGTACATGAATATATCGGAATATTTAGACTTTTTAAACAAAGATATTATGGTGTAGTCTTTTTTGTATTTTTTCGCAATGCTCTCTGTCAGAGCACTGTCGGGTGCCATAAATACAATGTATTTTTTGTCAAAACTAAAGTTGTATTTTTTCCGAATCCTTGTGGAATAGTCTCCTGCGTGAGATTTTATGGAATCACAATCTATGAATAACGTGGGATCGCAACAAAAGTGAGGCTCGGTTTGCGGTGAGCAAAACTTGATAAAGTTTTGCGTGCAGGCATCTCGTACACCCACGAATGACATTTTTTCAAATGCGCTACGGCATTTTTCAATCATTTTGCTGTTTACATCATAATATTTTAAGCCGTGTACCGAGGCGGCATAGGTAAAAACCGGAATCCCGAAATCAAAGTCCGGAATAAAAGCGGTGGGGAATCTTGTCTGATTCCAGTTAAAAACAGCATCACTGCCTATAACAAGGCAATCGTAGCGTTCTTTTATATAGGAGTATAGTGTTTCAAGTTTGTCTGTGCATAAATATTTGTCCGAAAGCGGAAGATACTTTTGAGCCTTTCTGAATACAAAGTATTTTTTTATACTTTGTATTCCTCCGGATATACCGCTGTGTTTGAAATCACGCAGAATATTTATATATATCTGACGTTTCTCCTTTGGCGCAATATAGTCGATTATTTCGATTTCCGCTCCTTGAAACTCCTTTTTTAGTCGTTGAGAAAGTGAAAATGCTTGTAAAAAAGCGCCGTAATTAATTGGTTTGTGAAAAGTTAAAATTCCTATGCGCATCTGGACACCTCTTTATTATTAGTTGGAAAGTGTAAGCTTGTCTTCAGCTTTTTTCTCTTGGCACAAAACTGCAACTATCAATGTTATATACATTATATGTGTTATGTTGAAAAGCATTTCGGTTGAGAACCATAGCGCCAGCATTATAATTATCAAACCGCGCACAACAGTAACTTTTGATCTGAACAATGCTGCAAAATGTTTAAGGCACGCAAACGCTCCGATAAATCCGCTGTACAATAACACCATAGTTATTGCGGAAAAATATTCGTATGTTTTCCAGCTAAAGTCAAATTCTGAGATAATAGTGTATTTTTTGGAGAATAAATACATGTGCTTATATCCTGCACCTATAGTTTTTCCACAGAGAGGCATTTTTGAAAAAATATCAAGACCTCTGTAGATACGGTAATCCGCTTTTGAGTTTTCAAATTGCGCACCGGAATTATCAACAAACAATTCATTGAACATTTCATTGAATCTTGGTATCTTGAGTAAAACAAAGTATGCACTCACCAGCAATATAATTCCCAAAATTGCAACTATTATTTTATGACCGGGATTTTTAAATTTAGCAAAGAATATGAAGTACATAAACCACACGATAAACAGCAGTACGATGCCATTGCCGGATACCGAAGAAGCAATTACTAAAGAACAGAAAATTGATTTTTTTATACGGCTTTTCTGTATGAGCTTGTCGCTGAAAAGACATAATGCCACATATGGAATAAGATATTCACAAAAGTGAGATTTTTCAGAAAACATTGAGGTTGGGTAAGCATTCATGCCCATAATCTTGCCATTCATATAGTCCCACGAAGATGTATATGAAAAAGGTAGCTTGAAGTCAATAGTGATACCTGCAAGTGTAAGAAGCCACTGAAACAAATATATTGCAATAACTAAAGTTACGAACGCTGAGTAAATGTTTATTGCTTTTGCTGTATTTACATATCCGCAAAGAATGAAGAAAATAACCATTGCTATAATGAGCGGTGTTATAAGGGCGGACATGTTATAATTTGCTATGGGGGAATTTAGATTTATATCTGTAAAAAGCTCGTAATATATAGTTACTGATATTGTCCAGATAACGAATAAGATAAACCAGTTCCGAGATTGGGCAAGGCTTTTTGGAATGGCAAACTGCGGCTTTGCAATGCAAAGTAAAAAACATGCCGCAAAAAGAACTATTGTGAGCAGACTTTCAAAACCCACTTCCACAATAGGTGCATTGTAATACCGCAAAAACGGCAATAAAAATATTATAGTGATAACAATGTTATCAACAGAAATTTTTATATTGCTATTGTACATATATTTAACCTTTGCATAAATAAAGAGATTATTGTTATTTTAAAAGTTCTGTCAGCATTTCTGCATGAAAAGCTTTAGAATAGTAGTTTCCGAAAATTTCGGTATATTCGGAGAATACATCATTGGCAGAAATATCTTTGTTGCAGGCAGCAACAAGTTTTTCCACTACCTGCGAATCAAATTCGGGGTTTGCGCAGAAGCAGTATTTGCTGTTCTTTGCCAAATTGTGAAAATCCTCGATATATTCCGAGTATATGGGCATGACGCCATTTGCGACATAGCTTGAAAGTTTTGTGGGAGTTGCCACACGGTTAACGATACTGTCTTCTCGTATGCAGAACCCGAACTTTGCTTTCGCCATTTCATCGGCAACCTGTTCCTTGGGAACAAAACCGATGGAATAACGCTGTACTCCGTATTTTTTCAGGATATTTTCTGCTGCTTCTTTGTCCTTTGTCAGCACACGGAAAAGAGTGTTGTCGGTTTGTTTCTCCACTTCTCTGTACAGTGCAACTGTTGGTTCAAAGCATTGCCAAACATCAAGGGATCCAGCATAAGTGAAAATGTTATCGGCATATTTGCCGTCGGTAAAATATACTTCTTTTTTTATTTCATCGTTGAAGCATGGCATTATGTAGCTGTGTTTGAAAGATTTGTGAAAGCGTTTTTCATAGTATGTTTTCATTGTCTGCGAACAGAATATGACGAAATCGCAACAGCAAAACGCGTAGTAATTAAGTGCTGAAAGTACAAGATAACGTAGTTTGCTGTGATGGCGCATATATGATTCAGCTTCTCCTGCCCCCTGCACCCAACGAATTATTTTTCCGTATTTGCAACGTTTGGCAAGCCTCGTGGTAGATGCTTGAATGCAGACAATCCCTCTTTGGAGATTGGCTTTCGATTTTATGGGTTTATCGATCTCGCGGGTAGAGTGTCCTGCCATTTCGAGGCTTTTTCTTATTATTTCAACGTAGTCGGCAGTAACGTTTTTGTTTGCATGGGGATTATATATATCAAATTCCATATTATTCTCCTAACACACTGCATGCAGTTATTTTATTTTCCGCGAAGTTTTTGGAATGCTTTGACAACAAAACCTCTGTTTCTGCAATAAAAACTGTCGCGGTATTTTTTGAATTTTTCAAGATGAACAGCAAAAATTTCGTGTCCCGTCAGGTCATACATAACAGTAAACTGGTCAATGTGAAGCTTGTGGTAAGACGGGGATGCCACACGCTCGGAATAATCATAACGCGTCCAGTAGCCGAGATCGTAATGGGGGATGTATTTTTCAAGTGTTGCAAGTGAGCGAAGATATTCTTCTTTTATTTTTTCGTCTCCTGTTGCTTTAACGTAGTCAAAAAGTCCCCACAGAGAGAATATCCACCCGTTCATAACTATGGGACGCTCTGTATATTCCTTGAAGATAAGCTCGTTTTCGGTATTTATGCAAACACCGCCCTGTTCCACGGGAACAAGCATAAAATATACGGCTTTCTTTGCAGCTTCAAGATATTTTACATCACCGCTTTCGGCATATGCACGAACCAGCAATGAAACCCCTTCGCCCTGCGCCATTGAAGAATAGGGGTGTTCTGGATAAATATGTGCAAATGTTTCCCACGCTCCGTTTTCTTTCTGGTTTTCTACCGCCCAGTCGGCACAGAGAAACATTCTTCTTTTCATGCTTTCGTCTTTTTCCAAAAGATACAGATCATAGCTGCCAAGACCGTATTGCATGATTCCAATGGAAAAGTGTATCTGTTCGCCTGAATCAATGAAGCTTTTGGGCAGTTCATTTTCGGGTAACGGTTTGTCGGTCACTTTTTCACGCAGATCGTTGTAATATCCTTTAAGCTCATCTTTGCTGTATACCGTTCCAACACCCTGGCGGAACCCTTGCTGGGTCTTTAAAACATATTTTTTTATCCATTTTTTTAATTGATATCTTGTAACTGCCATTGCTTTTCTCCTGTTATAGATAAATTATTTTGCGAATATTGTTATGAGCTTTTCCGGTCTCATGGTGTTTGCGTAGTCAAGGCAGGCTGTCTTTTTAGAATTAAGCTTTTCGGGGTCTTTGCTCAGATCCAGCAGAAGGGCAGAAAGATCTTCCACGTTATTCGGCTGATGCAGAAATCCCTTGTCGCTTCCAATGATCTCGCTGTTATAACGCCAGTCGCTGGCAATGGCGGGAACTCCTGCAGAGAAGGCATCTAAAAGGGTTCCGGGATATCCTTCACCGTAAAAATAAGTGGGGAATAGTAAGGCAAAATAGTCTTTTATTATCTCGGTGCTTTTTGAACCGTCAACTTGTCCCATATATCTGACATATTCCGGCATATTCTTGCAGAAAACTTCAAAATCTTCTTCATATGAGGCGTCTACTTTGCCGTAAATATCAAGTGTATAAACGGTTCTGCCTGCTTTTTCGTTTATTGCTTTAACGGCATTGGCTGCATCTTCAATTCCTTTTTCTTTAAGGACTCTTGAGAACGTGCACAGCTTATAGGGTTCATCTTCCGAATAAACAAGCTCATTTTCGTTCAAAATATGGATCTGCTTAAAATTGGGGAGAACAACAATATTTTCAAAGCCTTGCTTTTCAAGGGCATTTTTCATGGTTTGAGTTTCAACGTATATACCGTCAAACTTTTTAAGGCACTTTGAAAGAGCTTTTCTTTTTTCAAGGAACTCGGGCAACCATCCGCCTATAACCACATATTGTAGCTTTGTCTTACGGAATCCGCGTAAAAGTATTGCAAGCTGCGGAATAACCAGAACTCCGTGATCAGCAGGCAGAATAACAAGCTCCTCGCAGTTTTTAACGGAGTAGAGAAGGTTTTTTATAAGTCGTAAAGGCTTTTTCTGCCATCCGCTGGTGTCTCCACGGAATACGTTTTCTTTACCGACATGGTTTTCCAGCTCATCGGTAAAGTTGCGTGTTTTGATCGTTTGACCGCCGAAAACCTTTTTGCCTGTCGCAAAACGTGCCACGACACCATATTTGTATTTTTTCATTATTGCTGCCTCCGAATTATTTGTTGAGTATCAACGGGCGAACTTTCGCCGGTAAAGCTTGCATCGTATTTGCCGGATATAAAGAGCTCGTCAAATATCACAAGGTATGCCTTTTTGAGCAACGATGCCGCATTTTGTTTTTTTCCGAGCCCTATAGTCTTTTTAAGTCCTTTGATAAGACCGTAATTTTTTATTTCGTCAATGCCGCGCTCAAAATATTGCTTTCTGCGCAGATTCTTTGATCTGCCGCATGTGTGTATGGGATAATCATATTCAGCAATGGCGGAAAGCAGAGGATTGCCCGTAAGTACCGAAGAAAGCTCGGAGATCTGTTCGGGGCTTACTGCTGCGGCATTTCCTGTTGTTCCGCCCGTGGTTTTGAGATTGCGGACTATCTGAGGGAGAAACTCTTTTTTGCACTGATTTTTATAATATTTTTTGCCCGTGCCGTTGAGCTTTGACACGGAAACTGCGGCTTGTGCCACGCGCTTGTTTTTAAAGGGATACTTGCCCGCAATCCCAAAAGAATTGAGCATGAGGGAGCTTTTTTTCAGAATGAGCATATTTGTTCCGATAAAAGGATCGGAATAAATGAAGAATTTTTCGTTTTCCTTTGCTTCGCCGCCAAGTACGCGCTTAAGGCTTTCGTAATAATACACACTTTGTGTTTCGTCGGAACCTTCTCCGCAGATGAGATATTCCGCCCCGTTTTCGCGGGCACTTTTAGCAAGGGCATATTGCAGAAACACTCCCGATTCAAACACAAAGCCTTCAAGACGCCATACGATATCTGCAAAGCAGTTGTAGAAGGATGTATCAACAAAGGTTTCGTTGAGGACGACACCGCTCATGTGAGAAACATTTTGTCTTACGGCATCCACTTCATTCTTGCCCGCTTTTCCACCGACGGTTATGGCATTGACCGTGCGGTCATCTGACTTTTTGATGGTATTAAGTATCATGTTTGAGTCAAACCCGCCTGAAAGGGGCATGAAAATCTCAGTCTCCGCATTTTCGTCAATACACTCCCGAACAGATTGCTCGATGGAAGGCATGAGGTTTTTCTTGCCGTAATTTGCGGGGAGTTTTTCAATGGTATAGGTGTATTCTTTTTGCAAAACCTTTTCGTTTTCGACTGTGATCTCGCAGCCGAATTTCAGTTTGTGTATGTTATTTATGAGAGTTTCGCTGCCGAAAACATAGCCGTTTGCAAGAAATGCTTTTGCGGCACGTAAGTTCATACTGCGCTTGATTCCGCAATCGATAAGAAGCTTTTTTAAACTTGTTGAATAGTAAAGAGTATTATCTTTTACGGCATAATACATATTCAAAGCTGAAGTGGTGATGTCTGCGAAAATGTGTAATGAGCTGTCACGGCGGTCAAAAATAACTGCCATGTACATATCATTTATCATGTCTGTACATTGCATACCGTTTTCAAGATACAACAAAGCAAGCTCCGAGGCAAACCCGGAGTTTGTGGTGCATACGGTGCATATTTCGAGTTTTTCGTCAGAAAATGACTGTACATTGTCACAAGCCGAAAAACAGTTTTGTCTTGTGTTCAGGTCGTATGAACCTGTTATCTGCATAAACCATCCTTCTTTCAGCGTATACATATAATTATTCGTTAGAAAACTTCAATCATGTTTTGTGTCTGAAAAACAGCTTTTTGGAAACACCGAAAAACACGTTTCTTGCGGTACGCAATGCCGCATGCACGGGATTCAGCTTTTGATCCTTGCGGTAGAGAATGTAAAGGTGTTTCATCAAGACTGTGTATTTCACATTGGAGATGGAGCCGGGACGCTTTCTGTGAATGGCAAGAACCTCGTCCAGGTAGTAACAGTCGGCTTTTTCAATAACGCGCAGCCACATGGCATAGTCGTTGCGCTTTTTAAGATCTGCGATCTGAATAAGTCCCACAACGTTTGCATCATACATAACGGTGTAGGAGGCTATCCAGCAATAATTACGCATCATGAATTTTGTCACATGAGCGGGGCTTGTGGCATAAACATTGGTGATGGTTCCGTCTTCCTGACACAATACGCGCTTGGTGCAGGAAAAGCTATATCCGTTTTTTTCCATGAAAGATATCTGGTGTTCCAGCTTTTCGGGCATCCACATATCGTCGCTGTCAAGAAAGGCTATCCATCTGCCGCGTGCTTCGCGCAGACCGTAATTTCGGGAGATGGCAGCTCCGCTGTTCTTTTCGTTTTTGAGATATTTGATTCTCTCGTCACCGAAGCTTTTGATTATCTCCTCGGAATTGTCTGTGGAGCAGTCATCGATTATGAGCATCTCCCAGTTGGTGTAGGTCTGTGCAAGTACGCTGTTTATTGTGTCCGGCAGATATTTTGCACAGTTATATGACGGAACTATTATTGAAACTAAATCTCCCATATCAATCTCCTGAAATATTATTGTTTGTTATCTTCTTTTTTCTTCATGCTCTTAAGCGAAAGGTCATCTATCTTGCATATATACATGCCGATAAGACCGATGATTATCGAAATTGAGCCAAGGGCGATGACCCACGGGAAATATTGATTGAAAAAGAAGTTATAAATTGCAGATCCCGTTTTGCCTCCTGCGATAAGGGCAATGATAAACGGAATAACGGGAACAAATCCTGCGAAAAACGAGATAAACATGAGTATTGCGTATGTTTTATTTAATATACGGAAAATTTTCTGAGTCATTATATATTCCTCCTTACAGTACGCTAACAAGGCCCAATATCGGCAGGAATCCCGCAAGAACAACAACGGAGAGCAGGTAGTGGATGATTATCCATACGGTGCAGTTGATGAGCGTGGGCTTCAGTTCCGATTCGGCAATACCCATGGCTGTGTAAACACAAGCGCAGTATGGAGGTGTAACACCGTGCATTGCACCGCAGATGCAAAGCAGCATTGCCGCAGAAAGCATGGGTTCAACGCCAACGCTTGCAAGGGTCGTGATGATAACTCCGCCAAAGATCTTAACCTGAGTGGAGCCCGGCAGCATCATGCCGAGGATCGCGGTGAAGAGGGGAATGACAAATAAAAGAACAACTTTGGGGAGTCTGAGATCCTGAATATATGCACCGATTGCCTGTTCCACACCTAAAGTTTCAAAAACATTACTTACGAAGTATGCGAACATAACAAGGGATGCGGTCGGAACAACTTTAAGCATACCCTTTTCGATATATCCCACCATCTTTACGGGTGTCATCTTTTTTCTGTTTTCCTTGTCGGAAAGGATTATAGCAAAAATAACGATGACCGAGGGGATAAGGAGAAGAATACTGTTGGCGATCGATGTGGATTTTGCACCGAGTTGTGCCACAAAGAAATCTTCAAATATCGAGTTGAGCATAAAGGGAAGAAGCACGATGATGGGGAGAAGAATAGCCTTCCATCCGGTTTTAACGGATTTACGGAAAGAGGGAATATCTTCCTTTTTCATGGGTTCAACTTTATAGTAACGGCACATTATGTAAAGTGTGAGAACGCGTTGTATAATGAACCAAAGTGCAACGCCCCAGAGTACAAGCCAGAACTGTGACATGGTAAAGGATTCGCCCCACTGCGTCTTTGCCAGATGGTCAAAAGCAATGGCAACCATGCCTGCGGGGGGGATCATGTTGCCCATGGTGGAGGCGTGCGCCTCAACATTTGCCGCAAGATGTGCGGGGAATCCCGTCTTTTTCATTGCGGGAATGGTGAAAACACCTGTGGTGGCAACATTGCCGGGACCGCTTCCCGAAAGAGAGCCCATGTAGGAGGAGGCGATGATGGCAACGAAACCCGCACCGCCGCGGAAACGTCCGAAAATGGAAAGTATTATGGCAATACAGTCATCAATAATACTTGTGCGCGACAGAAGCGACGCAGAGATTATGAAAACAAAGATTACATAAAGCGTGGAGGTTGTCATGGCATCCCATATATATCCCCACATAGCAGCAAGGCTGAATTCGCCCGTAATGGCAGCAGTAGTGCCAAGTGTGGCAATAAAAGCCACGAGCATTGCTTCATAGAGCGGTCTTTTTAAGATGAAAAACCACAGAATGCATACGGCGAAAACTACGCCGAGGTATAAGAATTCGATTGGCATAAATATAAAATCTCCTAAAATTTTTTTATTTGGCTATATATGTCAGATAAAAATCGTCAAATATTCAGTGCTTTCTTTTTGCCATGTCTTTTCTGTATGACATAGCGTGTTCTATTGCATAGCTGAAGAAAGGGACAGGGTCTGACCAGGAGAATATGTAATCCTTTTGCTTGCGGCAGTAGAACCAGGAGGGGTTTGCTTTGAATCTGTTGGGATTCTTTATAAACCACAGCAGGTCTGTGTGGAAATATCTGAGAGCCAAATGCTCGGGAACGGGCTTTGTTATGGGTTCGAGCTTTTCGCCATAGGCGAGAAGCAACATATTTTTAACGGGATCCATGCCTGCCCAGTCGCATATCTTTATGCTGGCGGGAATTCTTCCGTTGATCTCCATTACCTTGGGAGTATTATCTCTGGGATCCATTATGTATCCGATGTGACCGAAGCTTGTCCAGTCGAGCTTTTCAAGCAGACGGTTTGAGCTGTCGTTCATGCCGGGATGATTTATTGTACGGATATAGCAACCGGGGCCTCCGTCAATGGGGAACCAGCGGCAGGATTCCACAGCCATGGTAAACTGCGGTTTGTGATCTTTATCCATAAGCACATATCCGCCATATTGAGAGCCGCCTTTGGGGATAAGCTCCTGAATAACGTATTCTTCAACTTTAATTGTGCCGTCGGCAATGTATTTATCCAGTTCTTCCCGGTTCATAATGCGTTTGAATCCCGCACCTCCGCTGCCCTTGCGTGGCTTTGCACAAATGGGGAATGAGACCTTGGAAAGATATTCTTCCATTGTTTCGTCATCCATTTTTGTTATGGGGCAGGGAATGTTGTTTTCCATGCAGATACGCATGGTCTGCTGCTTGTCGTAAGCCTTTTCAAAAGCCTCACGCGTTGCGGCAATTACTTTTATATCGGGATATTTTGCCTTGAATTCATCGCTTATGCAAATATCTGTCGCACGTTCGAGCACGGGAAACAAAACATCATAACTGTTTTTCGCAAGCTCGTCCTCTATTGCGGCTTTGTAAACAGAAGAATCTTCTCTTATTCCGTGTACGGCGATTCTTTTCTTCGGATATCTTGAGGTGTAACCCACATCAAGCTTTGATTCGCAGATCGTGGTTACTATGCAGCCGAGTCTGTGCAACTGAATAAGAATGCTGGGTATCTGTCTTCCGTAGCCGTCGAGCAGTAATACTCGCTTTCCTTTAAAATCCATGCTAAATACTCCTTAATATCAATGTGATCGTTATTTTGTCCTGAGGGGATTTACCGCTTTATTCAAAAGATAAGTGTATTTGTTTTTTCCCGTGATTGTTTTTATTATCGCAAATCCTGCCGAAACCATCCATTGGGGGATATGCAAAATGTGCTTTGCACGTCCCGCATTGCGCTCCTGCTTTATACGGTCAGCAGTGTTCATCATTTCGGGGTCTTTTATATTGCAAATGTTGTTTTCAACGTTGTTTTGCACCCAGTCACACATATGTTTTACGGCGCAGTCTATATTCAGCACCTCATATTCCGTACCTTTTCCGATGATATAGGCGATATTCGGGTATTTCAGATAGTAACGTTTTTGTATATCGCGCTGAATATCGGGAGTGTAGACCGGTGCAAGACGGAAAATGGTGTATCCGCTTTTTTCGCAAATGCTTTTTGCCTGTTCTTCCGCCAGCATCTTTGTTTTTCCGTAAGGGGTAACGGGAGAAAGGGGGCTTTCTGCACCAACGGTCCCGCGGGTAAATCCGTAAACATCGGCGGTGCTTATAAACAGCACCGGAATGTTGTTTTCCGCAGCTACGGAAAAAATGTTTTTTGCGCACTCCACGTTTATATGGTAGTATCTTTCGTAGGAAAGATCATCTTCGCCCGCAGTGTGGGCAAGAGCCGCAAGATGGATGATACGCTGTATGCCATTTTCCTTTATGACGGTGCGTATTGCATCTGCATCACCGAGATCCGCTTCGATGTGGGTATATGAAGGCGAAGTTATCCTTGCCTTGCATCTGTCTATGCCAAAAGTTTGTACTCCACCGTCGGAAAGGGCTTTTACAAGGGCGCTGCCCACCATTCCCGAAGCACCTGTCACTAAAACTTTCATACATTTACCTCTTCGGGCTTTTTTGATTCGGGTACTGCGGAAACGAGTTCGTTAAAAATACCTTTAGGTTCTTTGCCCACAACGGAACAAAGAATACAAACAACGGTATACCAGATCATTTTTATGTCGTAGAACGCGCTCATTTTTGCGGGATAATAAGCTTCAAGCTCAAGTCTTGTGGGAAGGACAAGCCTCTCATAATCATCGGGGTCCTCCACGGAATCACCGTATATGTAATCGTATAAAGCCGCGGGTCCCGTAAGACCGGGTTTTACGGTGGAAGCAATATTGTATTTTCCTGCACGCACGACTGCAACCTGATCCTTGGCTGCGGGGCGGGGACCAACGACCGACATGGTGTTGTTGAGTATGTTTATGAGCTGGGGCAGCTCGTCTATCTTAAGTTTGCGGCAAAGTGCTCCGAACGGGAATATTCTGTCTGTATCCGCCTTGAAGCTTGCTTCGCTTTTTTCGGATTCCTTTTTCGGCACGCGCATGCTGCGGAATTTCCACATGGAAAATTCACGGTTGTCCTTGCCTATGCGGCACGCTTTATAAAATATGGGCCCGGGATCGCTTATAAAGATCCCGATTATTGCGATCACCCAAACGGGAGATGTGATTATTATTCCCATGAGCGATGCGACAATGTCGAACGCTCTTTTGAAGAAAAAGTATAAATTACGTTTCATTTCACGATTCTCCTGAAAACACATTCAAAGGCTTCTGCATAGTCGCAACCGCTCTGTGCGCCACGGTATGCGGCAAGACCTTCGATGGCTTTATCGCTTCTGGGGTGCGGGTACGGGCGCATTACACCGCGGTATGTTTCAAGTGCGCGTATCTTTGAATCTATTCCATCCTTGCCGACTTCCACAAACAGATTGGGAGTAAAACGGTTCATGGATGAATTGACAGACCATTCCGTGGAGGAAAGTACTTCCGCAAACCAAAGCTCGGATAAGGGTTTCACCTCGGGTCTGCGCTGGAAAAGGCGTATTGCAGCCTGACACGCCATGGAGGTGTGCAGATGATCGTTATTGGTATCGCACGGGTGGTGAGTTATAACAACATCCGGCTGAGATTCCATAATGGCTTTTTCAATAAACTGAACAAGATGAAGATGGGGCTCGTTGTTCATTTCTATGTTCTTAAATGAGCCTTCGTATTTGCGTCTTACACCGAGAATGTTGTTGCTGGCGTTAAGGTCATCGGAAAGCTCTTTGTCCTCGGGGCGGAAAGCACGCGCCGAGGCTTCGGTACACATTATGCAGATATCGGCAGTGTCGCCGTTACTTGTGAATTTATGTATAGACGCGCCCGCCGCAAGCACTTCGTCGTCGGGGTGGGCAATGACAAGCAGATAATTCATTGTGTATGACCTCGCTTAAAATTTAATTATTGCAGAAAACTGTTCCGCAGGGGATTTTGGTTTTGTCGGGGACCGGCAATCTGACGGAACGATACATCCGCAGTCGGCATGGCAGCATTTTCCGAGAATAGCATTGTGTCGGATCACAGCACCGGATGAAATGATGGTACCCGTGCCGATAAAGGCATTCGCCTGTACTACCGCCATGGGTTCTATGGCGATTCCGAATTCAAGGTGTGCCGATGGTGACACGAATGCTTTGGGTGAAATCAGATTTGCCGCACGAAAACCGCATTGTGTGAGTTTTTCCGTAAGTTCGAGTCTTAGCGAAGCATTGCCGATGGCAACGAAAGCTTCTTTATATTCATCTGCAAAATTCGGGAAATCCCACAGCTTGCCTATGGCAAGCTCACTGCAGTCATCTAAAAAGGATATTTTGCCGTATCCTGATTCAATGGCAATATCCCTTGCCACAAAGCTGTATTGTCCTGCGCCAAGAATCAGAAGTTTTTTGTTCATAAGCGCCTCGCTCCATGTGTTTTAGTGGTGTTCACAAAATGTGCGAAAAACAGAAAATAAATATTCAAATATGCATATTTACTTACTATATATTATACCATGCCCGATTTGCTATGTCAATGATATACGTAAAAAAGATTTATGCAAAAAAATTGCAATATAAAAGATATTCATCGAATGATATGCATCATGTTCAAAAAACATGTGAATCCGGGTGGGGCAGAGCTTTTAAAAGTTATTTTAATTTAAGGTATTCTTTGGGGGACATTCCCATTTCTCGACGAAAGCAGTAGAGAAAATATTCCGTGCTTGAAAATGAAAGCTTTTTTGCGGTTTCCTCGTTGTTCAGTCCACGATCGAGAAGCTCTGCCGCACGGCGTATCTTTGTTTTGTTGAAATATGCCATTATTCCGATATCCGAATGGCGGGAAAAGATCTTTTTCACAAGGCTTACGCTCATGCCGCATTTTTGCGAAATGTCATAAACAGTAAGCTTTTGGTCAATATGGCTGTTGAGCACTTCTATTATTTCTGCGTATCTTATATCTGTCTCTCCCGTGTTTTTTTCTTCCGCTTTCATAAGTACCTGCAACAGAAATGCTTCAAACAGTGCAATTCCCCGCTGCAGCATTTTTTCTCCGCCCATATACATATAATAAAAATGAAGTTGAGATACGGCTGCTGTAAATGCGGTTATCTGGGATGCTGAGAGGGTGAAAACATTATGATGCTCAAAATATTCCATTTCTTTCCCGGAAATTTCCGCAGAAACTGTCATAAATTCAAGCTCTTGTCCTCCGATCTCTCTGAATCCCCGGAACCTGAGCGGTGGACTTGCTATCATCATTCCGTCCGTAAGAATATATTCACGGTTATCGAGAGTTGCCGCCGCTTTTCCCTTTATTACAAGCATGAACTCCCAAAAATCGTGTGCACCGGCATTTGGTGCATATCCTGCCGGGCGGATCTTGTCGCAGGCATATATCAGCGTTTTCAGTTCGATACATTTGCGGGGTTTTATCACCCTGAGATCCCACGGGATATTTTTTAAAAAATGTGCTCTTTCCTCATCCGTTCCGCCGTCATCGGGGTGGGAAATTACTTTTTGCACCGCTCTTTTGTCAAAACTCATAAACGACCTCTTTCGTGTCCGATTTCTAAGTAAAAATATCTGATTGCCTATTGAAAATGCAAATCGGACATGGTATACTGTAAGAAAATAATACAGCATTTTTGCACAAAAATCAATATGTGGAGGTACAAAAATGAAGAAATTATCGGCAATGCTGTTTTTGCTCATGGTTTTTGTATGTATTTTTGCAGTAACAGCATCTGCAAAAGATGTTTTTGTGAGCGAGGACGGTGTGATACCCGATTTCACGGGTACGGTTTACACAAGTGTGGGCAGCGCTATTGCAGATCTCGGTTCCGAGGGCGGAACAGTGTATATCGAGGGAACGGCAGTGCTCCCGGCAACGCCCGATACTTCTGCGTTTTCGGGAAAAACGCTCACTTTCCGCGGATATAAAGACTCCGCCGATGGGAATACAGCCGAGATAAAGTGTGCGGCAAAGGCTTTTCTGCCGACGGCACCGGCTGATATTGTTTTTGACAACATAACTGTCAAGGTTCAAGACGGCAACACTACCGAGACATGGATATCGCCCAATGGCGGAAGCATAACATTTGGTTCCGGATGTCTTTATGAGCACGGCTACCGTGCAAGCAAAGACCTTGACCTCAGACTTCATATAGGTCCTTATACCGGAGCGACAAAAGGCGGAACTGTTAATTTCAATTCGCCAGTGGCTGAATATGCCGAGGTAGGTTCTCTTGCGGGATATATCACAGGTTCAACTTCCAATTATACCGTAAATGGCGATGTTATATATAA
>JAFYUY010000027.1 GCA_017549405.1 Clostridia bacterium
ACATTTTTGAATGGTATAACGGAGGTATTTCTAATGAAAAAAAGAATACTAAGATTGATGAATCTACATATAAAAACCTGCTCAACAAATGCGGAACTATAAGAAGAAAACTTATTGCTTCTGTTACTACTGCAAAAGGAGGAAATATTAAATGAAATTAAGTTTCAGTTTAAAAAATAAAGAGGCAAGTTTTGAAGCAGATGTGGAAGGACTTGTAGAAAAAAGTATAGAAAACAAAGCGAAAAATCCAGTAAAGAAAACACGCTATCAGCTCAAGCAAGAAGAAGAAAAAAGAAGAAATGAAGAACTGAAACATAAACAAGAAATGCAGAAAATATATATTTGTTTAGGTATTGTAAGTGTTGTTATTACTATTTGTATAGTTATGGCTATTTTATCTAATGTTTTTGGTTGGGCATAAATCCATAGTGTAGTTGAATACGAACAAAACATGTGGAATCCGTTGCACTTTTGGTGCAATCGGATTCAGCGATATAAATGCTGTCACATTTGCGATATATACTAAGTATGCGATATATTACTTCGTAGTGCGATATGTCCCTTCGGGACGTGAATTTATCCCACAGGGCAACCGAAAAAAGTGAGGTTATATCAAAATTATGCGAAGCAAAATATTCTCAGAACAGAGCACCCTCCACCGCATGAAGCTCGCCCCCGCACCGTTTGAACTGATAAAAAGCGGTAAAAAGACGGTGGAGCTGCGCCTTTATGACGAAAAACGAAAAGAGCTGCGTGCGGGAGATATCATAGAATTCACAAATACGCACACAGGCGAAACTCTGACCACCATGGTTCTGAAACTGCACATATTCGGCAATTTTGAGGAACTGTACCGCACATTGCCGCTTCTGAACTGCGGATATACGGAAGAAAACGTTACCTGCGCAACCCCGCATGATATGGAAAAATATTATTCTCCGGAACAGCAAAAACAGTATGGCGTTGTGGGCATTGAGCTTTGCCTTTCGGAAAACGTCACGGAAAACTCCGATTTATAAAACCACCGTTTTGAACTATTGACTTTATGTGGAAGTTATGGTAAAATAACACTTGTGATTTTCAATTTCCCATTTTCAATTTAATATTTGCGCCCGTGGCGGAATTGGCAGACGCGCCGGATTTAGGTTCCGGTGTCCTTGACGTGAAGGTTCAAGTCCTTTCGGGCGCACCAACAAAAAAACGCACTTTTGTCTACCGACAAAGGTGCGTTTTTTGAATGATGTTTGCCTTCGGCAAATGATGTTGGCTTCGCCAATGATGACGGCTTCGCCTAATGATGTGTAGCTTCGCCACATTTTATGGCAAACATCGCATCATTGCGAGTAAAACGAGCAACATCATATTTGCGGAGCAAATGCATCATATCGCCTGCGGCGATGCTTCATTTGAAAAGCAACTTTGATAAAAAGTTGGGGCTATTTTATTTGTTGTCCTTTTTATGGGACACATGCCGTGATAAAATTAAGATGTAAAGTAAATCATGTCCTGAAAAACGAAAGGAGATTTATCATGGAAACAATGTTTGTAACAATTACGGGAGTTAACCACTACTACGGACTCAAGCCATTTAAAGTGGGTGGTATTTTGAAACTTGTCAAGGATAAGCACAATGATTTTGACGGTGATGCTATCGAAGTAAAAATGCCATATATCAACACGGTAGGTTTTGTGGCGAACAGTCCTAACACAACGTTTAAGGGCACTTTCAGTGCAGGTAGAATTTATGACAGCTTTGGTGATTATTGCTATGCAAGAGTTATGTTTATAACGCATTCGTCTGTGATTGCACTTGTGCTTCCCGAGGAGGTCGGAAGCGTGTGTAACAATATGTTTGATTCTGAAGACGATGTAATACACTTTTAAACAGAAAGGCAATTGTATATGTGTCAGCAAAGAACCGACCCTTTTGTGTGGGATAATAAAGAATATGTGTTTCTTCATGCAGATGACGTATACTCGTTATTTGATCCTGATGGTTATGGATTAGTCCCTTCCGAACCGGATACTTCATGCTACAAGGGTTTCATTGTTCATTTTAAATTGAAGAAAAGTCAACTGTATCTTTCGAAACTTGAAGTATATTGCGAAGATGGGAACTATCCACTGATTAACAAAGTCAAAGCTCATAAGGAATTATTTGATTCCTTTTATGTATATAGAAATTTGAATTTGCCGCTAAAATACACAGGAAATATTGTAATAGGTACAGAATTGAAAGAACGATATAGGGGCAGAACCTTTACGGGACTGCACTCATATGAAAAGACATATGATTTGCATTTTGTAAATGGAGTTTTGGGAAATTATGTGGATTCATCGGATAAGTATTTCGGATTCTGATTATATGAAAATATGTGAGATATTGTTTGATTATTTCGACATCTGCATGGTGTGATAACTCTTAATAAAATAATCCCCTTTATAAAAAGGTTCACACCTATTAAATATAGGGGGTGCAAAAACACTCTGTATGAACCTTTTATCAAAATTAGAGTTATTTCCAAAAAAAGACAAGTTTCCTTTGAAGCTTGTCTTTTTCAGTTATATTCGGACTTCGTCCGGGTCATATCCCCCCGAGCCCCCTTTTTATATTGACAAACCCCACCCGTTATGTTAAAATTACCATAAGCTTACACTTTTGAAAAAGAGGTGCTTTATGGTAAACGCGCAAATAGTTGATTCAATGACAGAAGTCCTTATTTCGGGCAAATTTCCCGAAAAAAATCTTTCTTCGATCACCGTATGCCGTAATCAGACGGCAAATTTTCAGCTTGCATTCGGAATTACGGACGGAAGTGAAAAAAGCAAGAACTTTTACGTAAGGGTGGAAACATCACTTCCCCTAAGCCTTTATTACGTAAACAACGTGCCCGTTATACACACTTCATCTGCGGATACAAACGTTTCGCCCGGACTTTACCCCGATATGCTGCTTGAAAAGAGCATAAATCCTCCCCTTTCCGACAATTCCGCGCCCCCTTTCGGAAAATTCATGGCGGAGGACAACGAAAAAGTTCTTCTGCGTGCCTATGACGACAGCCCGCAGGCTTTATGGTTCTGCATAAACGAGCACGAAAAAACACTGAAGCCCGGCAACTACCCCATTGATATTCGTATTTTTGACAGAGCAGAAACACTTCAGTGCACCGCTCACCTTGATGTGTGCGTGTTGGACAAAAAGCTCCCCGCACAGAAGATCACATACACCAACTGGTTCCACCACGACTGCCTTTGCGACACCTACGGTGTGGAGGTCTTTTCCGACAGATATTTTGAGATCATGGCGGATTACGTGGAAAAAGCCGCACGAAACGGCATGAATATGATACTTCTGCCCGCTTTCACACCGCCCCTTGATACAGGCATCGGCCGTGAGAGAATGACGGTGCAGCTTGTGAAAGTGACAAAAAACGGCAAAGAATACTCCTTTGATTTTTCCCTGATGAAAAAATTTATTGATATCTGCAGAAAATGCGGTATCAAAAAGTTTGAACACTGCCATCTGTTCACCCAGTGGGGCGCAAAAAGCGCACCGAAAATAATGGTGCACGAAAACGGAAAGTATAAAAACGCTTTCGGCTGGAAAGCAAAAGCGTCAGGTAAAGCATATGTTTCGTTTTTGAATCAGTATCTTCCCGCATTAAAGGAATTTCTTATAAAAGAAAAGCTTGAAAAGAGCATAATGTTCCACATCTCCGACGAGCCCGACAGCACCATGCTTGAGGACTACGCAAAAGCGCGCGGCGCCGTGCAGAAGCATCTTGACGGATTTACCGTGGGAGATGCCATGAGCCATGTGGAATATTACGAGCGCGGATTTTGCAAGACCCCCATTTCCGACATTCCGACCGTCCACGATTTTATAGGAAAATGCCCCGGACTCTGGGCATATTACACGGGCGGCTCATCCATGAACGGCAGAAGCAGCAGAGTGCTCACCGTGCCGAGATACCGCAACAGAATGCTGGGAATTCAGATGTGGTATTACGGAATATCCGGATTTTTGCACTGGGGCTACAACAATTATTACGGCGAGCAGAGCAAATATCTTTTCAACCCCGCAACAAATACCAACGGCGGATTTTCACTCCCCGGCACTTCATATATAGTTTACCCCGCCTTTGACGGCACATGCATACAGTCCGTGCGCCAGAAGATCTTTGCCGAAGGTCTTTGCGATATCCGCCTGCTCACTCTTGCGGAAAAGCTTTGCGGAAGAGATGCCTGCGAAAAGCTGATAGAAAAACACTTCAGTGTTCCTCATTTCGATAAGACCCCCGAAAACGCAGATACATTCCGTGCTTTTACAAAGGAAATATATGAAATGATAAAAAAAGTGGAATAAAAACGTAAAATTATGGAAAATCAATCCCGCTTGCCTGCAAGGAAAAATAACCGTCTTAAAGATTATGACTACAGTTCTTGCGGTGCATATTTTATAACTATATGCACAAAAGACAAAAAATGCATATTTTGGAAAAAAGAGCAGAACGGTTTTGTAGGGGAGGATATTATCCTCCCGCAAAACTGTATAGAATTATCGCCTTATGGAAAAATTGCAGATAATGCGATAAATGCAATTCCTCTTCATTATCAAAACATAGAATTATTGCAATATGTCATAATGCCCAATCACATACACCTTATATTATTTATTCCGTATAATAACGGGAAGATGATATCTTCCCCTACAATACGAAAATCTGTTTTGACAGCAGTGGGACAGATGAAACGGCATGTTTCAAAGGCAATAGGTCAACCCATTTGGCAAAAATCCTTTCACGACCATATCATACGCAACGGCAGTGATTATGAAAAAATAGCCAAATACATATATGAAAATCCGATAAAATGGCATTGCGACTGTTTTTATACAGAACAATAAATTTTGGTGCATAATATTTGCAAACCGGCTATTATCGCTGAAAATTCTCAACAAAGGAGCAAAAACAATGCTTGAATACACAAAAAAATTCTGTGATTCTTTTCTCGAAAAGGGTGTTCCATATTTTGATCTTGCAATCTTTAAGGACGGAAAAAGTCTTTTAAGATATTCGGGCGGTCATACCGACCCCGAAAAAAAGATCCCCGTCAGCGGAAAGGAAAGATACAACATCTATTCCTGCTCAAAGCCCATAACCTGCACCGCAGCACTTATGCTGTGGGAAAAAGGTCTGTTTTCCCTCGATGACAGGCTTTCCGACTATATGCCCGAATTTTCGCAAATGTATGTAAAGACCGAAGACGGTGTGAAAAAGGCGGAAAACCCCATTCTTATACACCACCTTTTTGAAATGACGGCAGGCTTTTCCTATAATGTTTTCTCGCCCGTGTTCGATGAGTGCCGCAAAAATACCGACGGCAAGTGCCCCACACGGGAGGCGATAAAGTGTCTTGCAAAAGATCCTTTACTGTTTGAACCCGGCACAAAATGGGAATACAGTCTGTGCCACGATGTGCTGGCGGCTCTTGTGGAGGTGATATCGGGAGAAAAGTTTGAGGATTTTGTTAAAAAGAACATCTTTGATGTGCTTGGAATGAAGGATTCCACTTTCATGCTTCCCGAAAACGAGCTCGACACCATAGCCCCCCAATATGCTTTTCAGAACGGAAAAGCCGTGGCTATCGCCAAAAATATAAGAAGCTACAAGCTTGGAGCGCAATATGCCTCGGGCGGTGCGGGAGGCATCTCCACCGTGGACGATTACATAAAATTCCTTGAGGGACTTCGTACATACAAGCTGTTAAAGCCCGAGACCCTTACGCTTATGACCACCGACCGCACAGCTCATCTCGGCAGAGTTGTGATAAACCACGGCTACGGTCTTGGTGTTCGCTGCTCCTGCGGAATATACGGAAATTCCGATTTCGGCTGGGGCGGTGCGGCAAGCGCATATCTTGCCGTGGATATGGAAAATGCCCTTTCGGTATATATCGGAATGCATCTTTTGGGCTCACCCGTGCAGGGCGCACGCTCCATGCTCTATAACCTCATACGTGCAGAGCTTTTTGAGCCTTCATACGTGGAAACCGTTCTTGGAGAGCTGACAAAGCTGCATGGATATGAGCTCACCTATTGATATGTGAAAGTAAAAGCACGGATAACGGTGATTTTCAGACTGTCGCAAAAGTCTTTTTAAATAATTCAGGGCGAACCCTCACCGGGGGTTCGCCCTCTTTTCAACCGTAAACCGGTTGAAAATTCATCTTCACTTATTTTTATATACCAAGCATTCCCTCAAGCCTGTCCGTTGCAAGCTTCATCTGCTCCATGCACTCTCTGCCGTAGCGTGTGAGCTCCGTGGCAAGTCTGTTGCGTGATATGACCTCCGTGGGAATGCCGCAAAGGTTCATATGATACTTTGCCGTAAGGGGATACGGAAGTCCCACCTCCGTAAAGCCGAATGTGCCGATGACCGACTGCACAAGCTCCGCTTTCTGAGGCTCACTCTCATAATTTTTGCAGAGCCATGCGTAAAGCTTGGGGTGGAAATTTGCCATTATGCCGCAGTATCCCTTGCCGCCGCAACGCAGGGACGAAAGAAGGGTCTGACAGTTGGCATTGAGCAGGGCAAAGTGGCTGCCGTGCAAAAGCTCCATTCTTTTTTCTATCACGTTCATATCGCAGCAGGTGTCTTTCATGAAATAAAATCTTCCCGTTTCAAGGCACCATTTTAAAATACGGTCGGTCACAAGGCGCTTATAGGGCATTGGGCATTCATAAAGACCAAGGTTTATATCCGGGGGCAGCTTTTTCAGAAGTGCCTCCGCATTTTTTATCCACTCGTCATCACCGAGATTTTCCGGGTCAAGGCGGTTTGTTATAAGTATGAGCGCATCCGTACCCGAATCTGCAATGCGGCAAAGCTCGTCTGCCTGGGCATCTATTGAGTGCGCAACATGCCCCGATGACACCACCGTAAGACCGTAGCTCTTGGCGGCTTTATACACAAGTCCGTTGAGCTTTACACGCTCCTCAAGGGTGAGATATGCTATCTCGCTTGACTGGCAAACGGCAAAAATTCCGTCGCAGCCGTTTTTTGCATACCATTCAACGTACTTTTCCGCCGTAGCATAATCCACTTCCTTTGCGGGAGTATAGGGGGTTATCATTGTGGGATATGAACCGAATCTGTAATTCATGATAAAAATTCTCCTTTAAGTAATTATTTTATATATTATTCTTCAAGATGCCCGCAAAACGGGTCTCCCTGCAAGAAGAAATTGCCGTCTGAAAAGTGTATTTCGGTTATTGATGTGTTTTTCATTGGTGTAATATCAAGAACATTCTGACCGCGCCACATGGCAATAAGATTGCGGATTATACCGCCATGAGTACCCACTGCAATAGTTTTACCCTCGTTTTCAAGGGCAATTTCCCGAAGGGCATCAAGGGCACGGTAACGGATATTGCCGTAGCACTCGCCACCTCGGAAAGTATAATTTTCAGGATCGGCACGGTAAGTTGCGATCTCTTTCGGAAAATCCCTTTCGATATCGGAAACAAGGTTTCCGCTCCACACCCCCACATCCACCTCACGAAGGGCGGGGCAGGTTTTGATTTCAAGTCCCAGCTCCTTTGCCAGCGGCTCCACCGTGGCATAAGCTCTTATAAGGTCGGAAGAATACACCGCATCTATCTTAAAATTTTCCAGTATGTATTTAGTAACAGTCTGCGCCTGGCTGAGCCCTTTCTGTGTGAGAGGAGCATTTCCCTGCCCGCAAAAACGCTTTTCAAGGTTAGCAACGCTTTCACCGTGGCGGATAAGCAAAAATTTTACCATTTCAAAAACTCCTTTAATTCATCAAGACACGAAAGTGCCGTTTCTCTGCCTATATTATAGACCTTATGAAGTTTTTTCGGATCCTTGCAGAGTCTGCCCACGGGAAGCTTCTGCGGTGGGCGGATTATAAAGACTCTGCCGTCTTTTTCCGCACTTTCGGCATATTTTACGGACTCGTTATATACCTCGTGGCGCACCCTCATTGCTTCTGTTGCGGCAGGATATTCCCGAAGAGCTCTTTTTATGAGCGGCAGAGCTTTGTTTTCACCCTTTATGTAATCTGCGGGCCGGGTAAGTACCACAACATTTTTTTCGTATCCCTTATCTTCAAAGAATTTCAGAGGCACCGAATCGGCAATTCCGCCGTCAAGGAGCGGTGTTCCGTCCTTATAAACGATGCGGGAAACAAGGGGCATGGATGCCGATGCACGGAAAACTTCAAGATCACGCTCGGCACCGTCATCGCATTTGTAATATGCCGCCTTGCCCGTGGTAAGGTCTGTGCAGACCACGTAGAATTCCATGGGGTTTTTGCGGAAGGTATCCACATCAAAGGGGTCAAGCTCAAAGGGGAGCTTCCGGTAACAAAAATCCACACCGAAAAGATCGCCCGTTTTAATAAGTGAGCGAATACTGCAATAACGGCTGTCTCGGCAATATTTCAAATTATAGCGCAGCGCTCTGCCGTGCTGACGGCTTTTGAAATTACATCCGAATGCCGCACCTGCGGAAACACCCACCATGCCGTCAAACGTTATATCGTTTTCAAGAAATACATCGGTCACTCCCGCCGAAAAAAGCCCACGCATGGCGCCTCCCTCCAGCACAAGTCCTGATTTTTTGCTCATGTTGTTACCTCTTTTTTGATCATTCACTCGGTTTTTCGGGAAGATCGGTCTTTCCCTGCAGGGTGCGGTGTTCTGCTTTTTTATCCCTGCACTTTTTCAAACTCCGCCACAGTTTTTTCCATAACTTCCTCAAGAGTCCCCTCAATAGTACAGCCCGCCGCCTTTTTGTGACCGCCTCCGCCAAAAACGGCACACATCTCTGCCACATCGGCAAAGGTATTTGAACGCATGGAGATACGGTATTTTTCCACCCCGTCATCTCCGGTTTTTTCCTTGGCAAATATTGCCACTTCCACACCACGTATCATACGGAGAAGCTGAACGCAGGTCTCAAAGTCGCTCTCAAGAAGACCTTCCTCTTGCCTCATTGCATTGTTGACATGGGAAAAAGCAAGCTTTCCTCCGCAGAAAAATTTCACGTTGCGGGTACACAAAGCCTCGGCACGGAACGCTTCAAGACTGCGGATATCAAAAAGACGTCTTGATATTTCTCCGTTGTCGGCACCAAGACCCATAAGCTCGCCCGCGGCATGCATGGTGCGTTCTTTTGTGTTTGTGTATTTGAAATTTCCGGAATCCGATGCTATGGCACAGTAAAGTGCGCAGGCAGTCTTTTCGTCAATAAGCTTTTTACCCGTAATATTTTCAAGCTCGCGCAGAGCATAGTAAAGCGTTTCGCCCGCAGAAGAAGACTCGGGCTCCGCAAAAAGCCACGGAACTTCAAGGGTGTTTATATCGTGATGGTCAAGGGCAAGACATATTTTCGGAACATACTGAGAAAGAGAGCTTCCCACAAGAAAAGGAGAGGCAATATCCACGGAAACAACATTTTCCGCATCAAAAATGCCCTCAAAGGGAGTGCCGAAAAAGCATTTTTCGGGGTAGGCATACTCGTATAAAAACTCTATGTGTTCAGGCAATTCATCCGTGCAGGCAACTGCCGCATTTTTACCGAGAGCCGTGAGAGCCCGATGAAGCGCAATGCCCGTACCCGCCGTGTCACCGTCGGGATGGCTGTGGGTAAGGATGAGTATGTTATCAAGAGTCAAAAGCTTTTGTGCATATTCAAGCACCGAGATATTAGAGTTCATTTGTGTGTTCCTTTTTTATTTGAATTTATTGTTCTTTGCGCTTTGCAAGCAAGCCGAAAAGCCTTTCTGCCGCAAGCTGTTTTTTGTAAATTACGTACCCATCGGCAGGTAACTTGTCGATATCGCTGAGCCTTGAAAGAGTAATAAGCGGGCAATCGCTTTTTTTCATTTTACGCAAAAGCTCCGTGCCATGCAATGAATATGCCAGAAGAAAAGACCACCGTGGCAACGTTTCAAGGTCATATTTTTCCGTATTTGTGATAAGATAAATAAGCATTCTGCGAAGCTTTGCGTTTGTAATATGGCGGGAGGAGGCATTTTTAAGAAGCTCTCCAAGGTCTTTGCATTCCGCCGCCTCAGTTTTCAGTTTGAACACATAGTCGCACGGAAGCTCCGCTATATCGGAAAGCAGCTTTTTTTCAGTAAACAAAAGCTTTGCACAAAGACAGGCAAAATATTTTTCCTCATCAACTGTGCGAGGCAGGTTTTCTTTTGTATATTCCGATACACATTCGGGACAGTATTTTTCAAAATTTTCGTGGGTTGGGTCCTCCCGCAGAAAGGAAGCGGAGCAAAAATTTCCCGTGGGCATTCCGTCGTGCTGACCTATTCTCGGAATGACCGAAATATCAAGCTTTGCATTCTGAGAAAGGATGGCTTTTGCATATTCAACACCAAGAATTGAGTTTGGGCGGGACAAAAGAAGCGCACATTTATCGCCGTAATTTTCGCGTATATAAAGCTCTCTCGCACGGGCAAAGCCGAGATTTTCATTTTTCTTCAGAAGATTTTTTATGCCGTCGGCATTTTTCCCTTCAAGAAGTATCTGCGCTGTGTCAAAAAAATCCTTTCCGCAAAGGTTTTCGCCCTCCTCGGCACCAAATGCAATACTGTCGCACACGCCCGACGAGGAAATAACAGATACCCCCGCTGCCGCAAACTTTTCTGCGGTGGCGCAGGAAAAGGGGAACGGTATCTCCGTCACAACGTCGGCTCCGCAATTTACCGCCCATTCGGCACGGATAAATTTATCGTATGCGGCATATTCGCCCCGCTGAACGAAATTCCCGCTCATGGCACAGAAAACGCTCTCTCCATAAAGCTTTTTTACCGTGGAGATAAGGTGCGCATGACCGTTGTGAAAGGGGTTGAATTCGCAGATTATACCTGTTGCCATACTCACTTACCGTAATATTTGTCAAAATATGTGTCTTCGTCCACAAGGGTATAATCGGCAGGTATTTCAAGCCATCCCTCGGGGATATCTGCGGAAAATACCGCCACATCACGTTCGATGCGGGAGGATTCGTCATAATCCACAATGGCATAAAGACTGCCGTCGGTATCGGTAAAAAGTTTTACTCCGCAAGCTCTGCCGTCATAGGTCTCGCAGGAAAAATCCTCATAAAAGCAGGTCTTTCCCGTGGAAAGAACCTCTTCTCCGTTGCCGATAAATTTTGCCGATGAATAGTTTATGACACTTCTAAGACCGCCATCGGTCGCATCTGCTTTAAAATATACCTTGTGACTGTCGTCAAGAAAGAATGTCTCTCCATCACGGGAAAGGGTGTGGGAAACACTGCCGTTATAATTTGAACGGCTCTCTATCACCCCGTCCGCCATGGCGACCGTGTTGTATATGAGCATACCGTTTGCAAACATGGAGATATCAAGATAATAGTGCTCGTCGGAAAGCGCCTTGAGATATGGCGAACATACAAGTTCACCGCCAATGGGTTTTACCGTTGTGTCCTCAAAGTCGTGCTCTTTTCCGCAGGAACACATAATAAGACCGCACGCAAGTAACAACGCACTCAGTTTTCTGATCTTTGAGATAAGTGTTTTTTTCATGTTTATGGATGTCCTTTCGCCATAGGTGTGTAATTTAGCTGCCGAAGGCAATTTAGCTGCCGAAGGCAATTTAGCTGCACCGAAGGTGCAATTTAGCTGACCGAAGGTCAATTTAGCTCGCCGCAAGGCGAATTTAGCTCGCCGCAAGGCGAATTTAGCTGACCGAAGGCAATTTAGCTGCCGAAGGCAATTTAGCTGCACCGAAGGTGCAATTTAGCTGACCGAAGGTCAATTTAGCTGCACCGAAGGTGCAATTTAGCTGACCAAAGGTCAATTTAGCTCTCTCATCTGCCGACACAGACCGCTTTCAGAAGTTCACTTTTTTTGTTTTCTGTTCTTCCGGAAAGGGCATCAATGAGAAGCGCATCAAGGGTATTTCCGATATCCTTTCCGCAAAGCCCCAAAGCCGCAAGGTCGTTACCTGATATATCGAGCTGTTTTATGCTTTTCGGAATTTCAGGATTTGCGAAAATATCCTCAAAAAGAGCAGATTTTCCGAAAATCTCAAGATATTTTTCGAAAAATTCCCCGTATTTTGCAATAAGCTCTATTCCCTTTTCTCTTTGGATATCTTCCGCACCCTCAAGGGTATCGAAGATATCCTTGAATTGCAGAATATCCTTTTGCTCAGCTCCAGAAAGCTTCATTTCGCAAAGCAGTTTTTTAATATCCTCTGCCCTGAAAAAACGAAGAAGATAAAACATCCGGCAGGTGAAAACGGGGGGAACCGCATCTATGCCGTTTCCCGAAAAATTTCCCACAATTTCCGAAAAAACTTCGGGAAATTCCCTCAAAACACCGAAAACACGGGCACAAACAAGGATTTTTCGCAATTCTTCGCTCTTTCTCTCCGCAGAAATGTGGGAAAGTAAGTGAGCGTTTTTTGTTATCGATGCGGCAGTTTCGGGGGAAATGTCAAACCCCAGACGCACGGCAAAGCGCAGAGCACGGAGTATTCTCAGAGCGTCCTCGTAAAATCTTGTGTCGGGATGCCCCACGCATTTTATCACATGGTTTGAGATGTCTGAAAGTCCGTCGAAATTATCGGTAAGGAATATATTTTTGCCGTCAAAGGTAAGCGCCAAGGCATTCACCGTAAAATCACGGCGGGAAAGGTCTTCTTTAATATCCTTGACAAACACTACCTCTGACGGATGGCGGTGATCGTTGTATGCCCCCTCGGCACGGTATGGGGTGATTTCCGCCTCACACTCTCCGTATTTTAAAAGCACAGTACCGCAGCTTCCGCCCACAAGTGTTGCCTGCGCACCGCAAGAATCTGCGGCAGAGATTATTTCATCGCTCGATGCGTTTGTGGTAATGTCAAAATCATGGGGAGCAATTCCCATAAGATAATCACGCACACAGCCTCCCACAAAATGGGCACTGTACCCGCTCTTTATTAAAATTTCAAGGATCTTCAGCACATCTTCAGGGAAAAAATCAAAAAATTCCGCATCGGGAAGCACTCCACCTGCGGTATCCTCCGCAAAGGTCTGCTCACAAAGCTTGCAAAGGTCGGCATATTCCACCCCAAGCATCTCGAATGCCGAAAGCATGGCATTTGCCGTAAGGTCACATGGAAGCTCAAGCTTTTTAAGAATCTTCTCACGCTTTTCGGCACTGTCATTCTGCCCCGAAAGTCCGAGTGAATAAAGCTGGGCTTTTGTTACGGGCACGGCACTTTTTCCGTCAGGGTCCTCCGTAAGTCCCGCCCGTGCAAAAACCTCGCGCAGAGTATCGGGACTCATACCCTCAACGCCCAAAAAACCGTCCTTTGAATACTGAGTTTTTCTTTTTTCCTTTCCTCGTATCTGCGGAATATATATATTTTTCACCTTGCCCGCAGGAAGCATACCTTTAAGCTTTGAGCGGATAAATCCTCCCGCTCTGTCGCTATCGGTAATTATCACAAGGCCGCGCGCCTCGCACAACTTGCGGAGCATGGCTTTTTTCTGAGAATTGTTAAAAACGGAAAAACCGTCGGTGGTAAATATCTGCGCATCAAGAACCGAGGAAAGCTTTATTTTATCGTATTTTCCCTCGCACAGAACGGCGCAGTTGAGTTTTATTTTTTTCAGATCACTTTCCTCCTTTCTTTGAATGTGCAAAAGTAAAATCAGCTTTTAATATCGGCACAAAATTCAGATGCCTCAAAATACCCGCACGCAGTTCCGAATTTTTCACCGTTTATGAGCTTTTGTCTGTAAAGCCGCATAACACGTGTGGTATCGGGAAGCTCCATGGGTTTTTCAAGGTCTGCGTTTCCGAATATGTGGCGCAGAAATTCCTTTTCTTCGTCGTAATATTCCGAAAAGATTTTAAAATCCGCACGGAATGAATTTATGTTACACTTCCCGAGCGCCTCGTTATCGTGGCACAAAAGCCAGCTTTCGCAGGCAAAAACAAGCTTTTTAACACCGAATTTTTTTGAAAAGAATTCGTATGCTCTTTTATAAGATGTGTATCTTGCGCCGTCCGAAAGATCGCACCCATGCGGTGCATGAAGCTTTATGATAAGGTCGCCCTCACAAAGACCGGGGATACCTAAGAACGTGTTTCCGCAGGGCTCAAACTCAAAAGAGCCTATTTTAAAGACCGCACCGCAAAGGTTCCGGACACAGAATCTGTAATCGGAAAGACCTGTCTTTCCCGAAGCTTTAAAATACTCCCTCGCTCGGTCAAAAACAGCGTTCAGGGTATCGGAAATTATTTCTCTTTCAACACAAAGCTTTTGCAAAAAGCTTATGGCATACGGCAAAAGACGGGTATAGGTGTCAAGGAAAAATCTTTCCTTGTCTTGATATTTTTCGCTCTCGCAAAGCAAAGTCTTGAAAAACTCAGATGCAAAAAACTCTTTATAAAAGGGAAAATCATTTATATTACTGTGGGGTATGTTCTTCAAATGTTCTTCAAGAGAGCGGATAAATGCGGAAAATTTCGCATTTTTTTTGGGAAATGTGTAAAAAGGCAAATTAGCGGCTCTCTCGTTATTGATTTTGCCGTCGCAATCTGTTATAATATACTTGATCACGGCATTGCGCAAAATAACATCCTTACCGCGCCAGGAATACGCACGGCGGGAAAATTCCCCGTCATCCATGCCGTAAATATCGGAAACCGAAAGATACGGAACACGGTCTTTTTTGAAAAATTCAATGGGAGTGCTTTGCGAATTCTTGTTATGGGGGCATACCTCCTGGCAGATATCGCATCCCCACAAAAGGCCGTGGGTGAGAATTTTTTCATTTTCCTCCGGAGAAAGCTCTTTTTTCTGAGTAACGGCAGATACACATTCTTCTCCCTTCGCAGGGCATGATGATCTGCATCTTCCGCATCCGTCACAGCTTTTAAGTAAGGGTGAGGGCTCGTTCCGAAGATCATAAATATTTTCGGAATCGGTAACTATTTCCGCCACAAAAACATAGCTTCCGTATTTTCCGTTTATTATAATTCCGTTTTTTCCAACAGTACCAAGTCCGCAAATAAGCGCAAGACTTCTTTCGTCAAAGGGCGATGTATCGGCAAAAATTTCGGTCTTAACATCAATATCCGCATTTTTAAGGAATCTCTTCAGTTCTTCCGAAAGCTCCTTAACGTAAAAATGATAATCCCTCGGGACGGCATAGGCGGAAATATTTCTTTTTTCCCCTTTTACGTTATAGGGAATGAGAAACACCACGGCACTCTTTGCCCATTCGGGAAGTCTTCCGGGAGCGGTTATAAGCTCTTTCGGCAAAGAAGCTATACTGCAGGCGGAAAAAAATTCTATATTCTGAGCTTTTAAAAAAGATAAAAATATTTCTTTCATAAACTTTTGAACCGTATAATCTTACATTTTTCAAGGAGGACAAAGTATGTCCGAAAACAATACTACATGCTCTATTATAAAGCATTTCTGTGAAAAATACAATATCAGTTTGCAAGAAAAAGCATACAATGATCTTGAAATTTTAACTCAAGAGCTTCTGGAATACAACTCCCACACAAATCTCACTGCGGTGAGAGATGAAAGAGAAGTTGCCATAAAGCACCATGCAGACTCTCTTTTTCTGTTATCAACGGGACTTTTGCCAAAAAACCCCCGCATTATAGACGTTGGCTGCGGAGCGGGTTTTCCGGGACTTCCGCTGAAGATCGCCGAAAGAAACATTGACATTTCTTTCCTTGACAGCACGGAAAAAAAGCTGAAATTCACATCACACGCAGCAAATATCTTAGGGTTTGAAGCGGGCATCTACCCCCTTCGTGCAGAAGATGCCGCAAAGGATAAAACTCTTCGAGAAAGCTTTGATGCGGCAGTATCCCGAGCAATGGCAAATCTGCCCGTACTGTGCGAGCTTTGTCTGCCTTTTGTTAAGGTCGGCGGCTTTTTTGCGGCATATAAATCAGCGGCATCTGCCGATACAAATGATCCCGAAAGCGAGCTTTCGCGCTCCCTTTCAGGAATAAAGACCCTTGGCGGCAAGGTGGAAAAAGTTATTTATTACGATCTTTGCGATTTTTACGATACCCATGATGAAGACAAAAAGCACTGCATCATAGTTATCCGTAAAACATGCAAAACACCCGATATCTACCCGAGAAGATATCCGCAGATATTAAAAAAACCGCTGTGAAGATAAGTGTGATCAAAAATCAATATCAAACATCAGATAATTTAAGAGGAAGACCGTGCTTGCGGTTTTCTTCTTTTATTTATTATATAATTTTTATAAACCCCTTGCAATAAAATCTTTTTTGTGGTATAATTACTCTATATAATTTTATCGTGGAATATTATTGCGGAAAGGAGAAAATCCATGTCATCGGAAGCGCAGATATGGCCCGAAGTTTTGGGGCTTTTACAAGAAAGAATAGAACGTGAAGTTACATACAACCTGTGGTTCAGCGACCTCATACTCAAAAAACTGGTGGATGACAAAGCATATCTTCAGACCCCCAGCATTTACAAAAAGAAAATACTTGAATCCCGTTTTATGGATCAGCTAAAGGAAGCTTTTACCGATGTTATGGGATTTGAAATAACTCCCTACGTCATAACAGTCGAAAGCCGCCCGTTTGAAGATCAGTATTTTGAACTCATAGAAAAAGAAGCAAAGGAACAGCTTATTGCCGAGGAAATTAAAAAAGGCACCTTTGTGGCACCCGATTATTCCATGCCCGAGCCCGAAGAATCGGAACCCGAGCTTATGGAGCCGCAGGCATTTACGGGTGATTTCAAGCTTTCAAAAAAGAACCTCAATTTCCCAAAAGCCTATAATCCCGAAAGTGGAGAGCTTGAGGATATTTCCCTTATGAGCTACCTTGAAGAACTCGGAAACAAAGACGGAATGCTGCTTATGTCGCAATCGGTTCCCGAATACAGACCAAGCTACACCTTCCGCAACTTTGTGGTAGGTGATTCCAACAGAATGGCTTATGCCTCCTGTCTTTCCGTTGCCCAGTATCCTGCGGCACAGTGCAACCCGTTATTTCTTTACGGTCCGCCCGGAATAGGAAAGACACATCTTCTTTATGCCATAGCTCACCACATAGAAAAAACAAGACCGTCGTTCAACATAGTTTACTGCACGAGCGAGGATTTCACAAACGAGCTGATGTCGGCAATAACCCATAAGACCACGGCGGATTTCCGTGAGAAATACCGCACGGCAGACATACTTATGATAGACGATATTCAGTTTATCGGCGGAAAAGAAGCAACTCAGCTTGAATTTTTCAATACCTTCAATACCCTTTACGAATCAAATAAACAGATAATATTCGCAAGCGACAGACCCCCGAAGGAAATAACGGTGCTTGAAAAACGCATACGTTCAAGATTTGAATCGGGCGTTATAATAGACATAAAAACTCCCGATCCCGAGCTCCGTGCCGCAATTATCCGCCGCAAAGCCCTTGATATGAATGTGGCGATCCCCGTTACCGCCTTAACTTATATGGCAGAGCATGTTACAGAAAACGTGCGTCAGATAGAGGGAATAATAAAGCATCTCAGCGTTTATTCTTCTCTCAAGAAAGAACCGATCACGGAAGAACTCGTCCGCTCGCTTGTAGGAAACGTTGTAACGGCACCCATTGAAGTAAATCCCGACAACATAATAGATTCCGTTGCAAAGTTCACAGATGTCACACGCGAAGAAATAATGGGCTCCCGCCACACAAAAAATGCCACCATGGCGCGTCACATATGCTCATATCTTTTACGTAATATGACAAGCATGAAGCTGCAGCAGATAGGCAAATTCATGGGCAGGCACCATTCCACCGTTCACGATTCCATACGCTTTATAGAAGATGAGCGCAAGGAAGACAAGGCTCTTGACGAGCAGATAAGGACCATAATCCGAGATCTTGGCGGAAAGAACGAATGAAAAAATAAAGAACATGGGAAAAGCTTAGTATCATAGTGCTTTTAATAACACTTTTCCACAAAACCCACAAGGGTTTCCCTCAAAACCCGAAATTTTCTTTGTGTGGGTGTTTATGGAAAAAACATCGGTTTTCCACAATTATTTTCCAAACTTTTTCGGAAAATAAAAAAGGCAAAAAGCCCTGTATACGTGGAAAAAAGGGGGGTTATTATGAGTTTCCCGCAAAACCCGCAATAACTACTACTATATACTACTGACCTTTATATATTTATACACTATTATCTGCGGATATTTCCGAAAGAAATTTTCGGAATTTCCCGAAAGAAAAATATCCCTTTTCACACTCATAGATCATAGACCACAAAAGCGCAGAAATTCTGAAAGGAAATACCAAAATGAAATTTACGGCTGAAAAGAAATCACTTGAAAGATCCATTACCCCGGTCTCCCTTGGCGTTGCTCCCAAGAACACAGATCCTCTCCTCGAGGGCATATATATCGAAGCAAAAGACGGAATTATCACCATGTGTTCTTACGACCGCGAAAAGGGTATCAGAACTACCCTTGAAGCAGATGTGGTACGTGAGGGAAAGATAGTGGTCGATGCACAGAAGACCTCCGCCATAATTCATTCACTTCCCGACGGACCCGTAACCGTTGAAGCCGACGAAAACCTTATTCTGCGTATTATCACAGACGAAGCCGATTTCCAGATATCCGGCAAGGATGCCACAAACTATCCCGGACTTCCCGATGTTCACGGCGACCTTGACTACACTCTGCAGCAGAATAAATTGCGCGCCATGATAAACAAGACTCTTTTTGCGGTATCGCAGGATGATTCAAAACCCATATACACAGGCTCGCTCTTTGAAATAAAGGGTAATTCCATGAGAATAACCGCCCTTGACGGTTTCAGAGTTTCCATGCGATGTGACGAAGGTCTTACCGAAAGAGATGACCTTGATCTTCGCTTTATAATGCCGGGCAAAGCTCAGAACGACCTTCTGCGCTTAACCTCCGACAGTGAAAGACCTATTTCCGTTAACATGGCAAGAAAGCATATCATATTTACTTTCGATAATATCTACTTCATAACCCGACTTCTTGACGGTGAATTCCTTGATTACAAAAAGAAGATACCCCCTCAGCGTGAAGTTTCCGCAAGAATGAACACCGCAAGATTTATAGACAGTATAGAGCGTGCCGCACTCATTATCGACGAGCGCATAAAAAGCTCCATCAAGCTCAATTTTGACGGAGGCGTTCTCAATATCAGCGTTGCGACCATGCTTGGAAAATTCAAGGACGAATTTACCTATGAAGACCCGCAGAACGGCATTCTTGAAATAGGCTTTAATCACAAAATACTTCTTGATGCCCTGCGTGCGGTAAACGAAGAATATATAAATGTTACTCTTTCGCACAATCTCAGTCCCATGATAATCACTCCCGATGAAAAGTCCGAGGGCGATCCCGAAAGATTCCTTTACATGATACTTCCCGTAAGACTTGAAAATTCATAAATGAAAGTTCTTAAGCTCAAAGCTTCACGATACAGAAATATAGAAAATGCCGAAATAGAATTTTCCGACGGAGTAAATCTGCTCTACGGAAAAAACGGTGCGGGCAAAACAAATGCTCTTGAGGCGGTCTACCTTTTTGCCATATGTAAAAGCTTCCGCACGGGAAAAGAAAGCGATTTCATAATGCACGGCAGTGAAAATGCCGAAATTTCCCTTTCCTTTACCGATAGCTTTTGCAAAAATTCCGAAAACAAGAACATGGGTCTTGAATTTTTGAAAAACGGCAAAAAGAAAATGCTTTATGAGGGCGTGGAGATCCCGAAGATTTCAGAATTTGTGGGAAGATTCCGTGCCGTATTCTTCACTCCCGACCATTTATCGCTGATAAAAGGCGCACCCGATGAGCGCAGACGTTTTGCCGATATGGCTCTTTCTCAGATAAAGCCGTCGTATATAAAGTGCCTTAATGAATACTACCGTATCCTTTCTCAGCGGAACAGTCTTTTAAAAAAGGCAAAGCTTGGCGAAAAGACGGATAAAGACCTTCTTTATGTATACTCCGAGGCTCTTTCGCAAAGTGCCGCGGTAATAACAAAGCAAAGAGCATATTTTTCCGAATATCTTGAAAAAGAGGCGGAAAGATTTTACAGAGAGATCTCGGGCGGCAACGAAAATCTCTTTATACGATATATCTCCTCGGAAAAAGACGAACCGAAGGATACCGAAAAAACAAAAAATAAATATCTTTCGCTGTATACCTCAAATATCGAATCCGAAATAAGATACGGTGCCACAAAGTACGGACCGCACAAGGATGACCTTATGTTTTATATAGCAAAAAAGCGCGGAGATGCGGAAATATTAAAGGTCTGCGGCAATGAAGATGAAGAAAACGAAAATTCAAATCTTTACGCAGAATTTGCCGCAAGAACATTCGGCTCCCAGGGGCAGCAGCGAAGTGCCGTTTTATCGTTAAAGCTTGCCGAAGGTGAAATCATCCGCTCCCTTTGCGGTGAATATCCGGTATATCTTTTCGATGATGTGTTGTCGGAGCTTGATAATCAAAGAAAATATCAGCTTATGTCGCTCTTTTCCGATAAGCAGGTGGTAATTACCTGCTGCGACGAAAATGCCTTTGATAAAAGCCTTACTCAAAAAAGGATTTTTGTTGATAACGGCAGCTACTCATAAAGGTGTGTTTTTCGGCAACAAAGTCACCAAAAAACACGAATTTAATTTTTATTTTATGTTTTGCTATACTTTATCGACAGCCTGAAAGAAAGTTATTGAGCATTTTCAAAAAAAGCAATTATAAAAAATACAAATTCACAAATAAACAGTAAGGAAAGATCTCATGTTTATAAACATAGGCTCAAACAAGCTTATTCGTAAAAAAAACATAGTGGGAATATTCGATCTCGACACGGCATCCCATGAAAAAGAAACGCGTGATTTTTTAAAGAATGCCGAAAAAAAGGGAACCGTCGAAATGATAGGCTCCGACCTTCCAAAAGCCTTTATCGTGGCAAGCGGAACAGGTACGGAAAAGATCGGAAAGAAAAACAGTAAGAAAAAAAATATAGTATATTTAACCACCTTATCTTCATCCTCCCTTGCGGGACGTGCAAGACACAAGGAATAATAAAGCAGTAAAAACCAGAAAGGAAATACAAGATCATGGCAGAAAACCAGAACGTAAACGAAATACTCGACGAAGGTGAAGTAAAGCTTTCCGACACTAACGTTGACGAATCCATGCACAAATACGATGAAAGCCAGATCCAGGTACTTGAAGGTCTTGAAGCCGTAAGAAAACGTCCCGGTATGTATATCGGCTCCACTTCAAAGCGCGGTCTTCATCACCTTATTTACGAGATCGTAGACAACTCTATCGACGAAGCCCTTGCGGGAATATGTAACAAAATAATAGTTACCATCCATGAGGACAATTCCGTTTCCGTTGAGGATAACGGACGTGGTGTTCCCTCGGGTATCCACCCTAAAATGGGCATTCCCACCGTGGAAGTGGTATTTACAGTGCTCCATGCGGGCGGTAAATTCGGCGGTGACGGTTATAAGATATCGGGCGGTCTGCACGGTGTTGGTGCATCTGTTGTAAACGCTCTTTCCGAATGGACAGAGATAGTAAACTGCCACGACGGAAAAATGTATTCCGAACGCTTTGAACGAGGTGTTGTTACCCGCCAGCTTACCTGCGACGGCGATACCGAAAAGCACGGTCTTTATGTCCGCTTTAAGCCTGACCCCGAAATTTTTGACGAAACTGTATTTGATTACAGCACCGTTCGCAACCGTCTTCGTGAGCAGGCATTCTTAAATGCGGGACTTATGATAGAGCTTAACGACCTGCGCACAAATGTGGAGGAGGTTTCCGCTGAGGATATCTCCGACGATATGGATATGAGAGCGGCAGATGAAGAATCCGCGGGTGACGAATCGGTTACCGACAGAGAAGCGGGCGAGCATACAGAAGCAGTGCGCCACACAGTTCTTCACTTTGAGGGCGGTATCCGCACATTCGTTGAGCATCTCAACTCCAAAAAACGCTGCGAGCTGCTTCACCCCGAGGTAATTTACGTTTCGGGCAAAAAGGGAGATATTTCCTGCGAGATAGCTCTGCAGTATAACAGCACCTATAACGAAACTCTTATTACCTTTGCCAACAATATCCACACCATTGAGGGCGGTACTCACGAAGTCGGATTTAAAAATTCGCTCACAAAGATACTCAACGATTACGCAAAGAAATATAATTTTCTTAAAAACGATGACAAAAAGCTCTCGGGCGAGGATTTCCGCGAGGGTATATGTGCCATTGTCAGCGTAAAACTGCCCGAGGCGCAGTTTGAGGGTCAGACCAAGAGCAAGCTCGGCAATGCCGAGATCAAGCCTTTCGTCGAAAGTGTTATGGCTGAAAAGTTTGAAAGCTACCTTGAAGAAAACCCCGATACTGCGAAGATAATCCTTGATAAAGCACTTTCCGCAGCACGTGCAAGAGAGGCTGCAAGAAAAGCGCGCGAGCTCACAAGAAGAAAATCTGCCCTTGAGGGAACATCTCTCCCCGGTAAGCTTGCCGACTGTCAGTCAAGAGTTATGGAAGAAAGCGAGCTCTTCCTTGTCGAGGGAGATTCCGCGGGCGGTACTGCAAAGGACGGCCGTGACAGTAAATATCAGGCAATACTCCCCATGCGCGGTAAAATACTTAACGTTGAAAAGGCGCGCCTTGATAAGATCCTTTCAAGTGTGCAGATAACCCCCATAATCATTGCACTCGGTTGCGGTGTGGGAGATGAATTTGATATTTCAAAGCTCCGCTACGGCAAAGTTATAATAATGGCCGATGCCGATGTCGACGGTTCTCACATCAAAACGCTTCTTCTCACATTCTTCTTCCGCCATATGCGTCCCATCATTGAACAGGGACACGTTTACTGCGCTATGCCTCCGCTTTATAAAGTATTCAAGGGCAAGCAGCAGAGATATGCTTATTCCGATGAGGAAAGAGATAAATACATAGAAGAGCTTGGCGGCAATGCCGAGGCTGAACGTTATAAAGGTCTTGGTGAAATGGATGCGGAACAGCTCTGGGAAACCACCATGGATCCCGACAGAAGAACGCTCATAAAGGTAAATATAGACGATGCCTATGCCGCAGACGAAACCTTCTCTCTTCTCATGGGTGAAAAGGTAGAACCCCGACGTGCATTTATTCAGGAAAACGCAAAGTACGTTAAGAATCTTGATATATAAGCGGATTCGGGAAGCTAATTGCACCTGCGGTGCGGCTAAATTGACCTTCGGTCAGCTAAATTGACCTTTGGTCAGCTAAATTGCACCTTCGGTGCAGCTAAATTAACCTTCGGTCAGCTAAATTTGCCTTCGGCAAGCTAAATTGACCTTTGGTCAGCTAAATTGACCTTCGGCAGATAAATGCACTTTGTGCATTCTGGCGAAAAAAGGTATTAAATTAAAAATCAATTATGTTTTTTCATAAAGGAGAACAAAAAACATGAAATGGACAGGATTAAACGAACTGCGTGAAAGCTATCTTTCGTTTTTTGAAAGCAAGGGACATTTAAGACTTCCCAGCTTTTCGCTCATTCCTCAGAACGACAACTCTCTTCTTCTCATAAACTCGGGCATGGCTCCTATGAAGCCCTATTTCCAGGGCACAAAAGAACCGCCCAGAAGAAGAGTTACCACTTGTCAGAAGTGCATCAGAACCCCCGACCTTGACAATGTCGGAAAAACTGCACGCCACGGCACATATTTTGAAATGCTTGGCAACTTCTCTTTCGGAGATTACTTCAAGACAGAGGCAATAGAATGGTCCTGGGAATTCCTCACAAAGACCCTTGAAATACCCGAAGAGCTTCTCTGGCCGTCGGTTTACGAAAACGATGACGAAGCATATGCACTCTGGCAGAAATATGTTCCAAAAGAGCGCATAGTAAAGCTCGGCAAGGCAGATAACTTCTGGGAGCACGGCAGCGGTCCCTGCGGTCCCTGCTCCGAAATATACTTTGACCGTGGCGAAAAATACGGCTGCGGCAGCCCCGATTGCCGCCCCGGCTGTGAGTGCGACAGATACATGGAGATATGGAACAACGTATTCTCCCAGTTTGATAATGACGGTAAGGGCAACTATACAGAGCTCGTTCAGAAAAACATAGATACCGGTATGGGTCTTGAACGTCTTGCCTGCGTAATGCAGGGGGTTGACAACCTTTTTGAGGTCGATACCGTAAGAAAGATACTTGATACCGTTTGCGGTCTTTGCGGCAAAAAATACGGTGATAATTACGATAACGATGTTTCCATCCGCATAATCACCGACCACATCCGTTCCACCACATTTATGATATGCGACGGTGTTATGCCGTCCAACGAAGGCAGAGGCTACGTTCTCCGCAGAATTCTCCGCCGTGCCGCACGTCACGGAAGACTCCTTGGAATTTCGGGAGCATTCCTTGCCGATCTTTCCTCACTTGTTATTTCTCAGAACGAGGGCGCATATCCCGAGCTTTCAACAAAGAAGGACTATATCCGCAAGGTTATATCCATCGAAGAAGAACGCTTTGATGCAACGATAGATACAGGTCTTTCTCTGCTTTCAAAGATGATAGAAGACCTTACCTCAGCCGGAAAAAATGTGATTTCCGGCGAAGATGCCTTCAAGCTTTACGATACATACGGATTCCCCATCGACCTCACAAAGGAAATTATCGGTGAAAAGGGCTTTACCGTTGATGAAGAAAGATTCAAAGAGCTTATGACCGAGCAGAAAGTTCGTGCGCGTGAGAATCGCAAGGCGGGCGGCGGCTGGTCCAAGGATGGCGTTGACCTCTTTGAAAACTGCGAGCAGACAAACTTTACGGGATATGCCGAAAACACTACCTGCGATGCAAAGATAATTGCCATTGCAGCGGGTGAGATGCTTGTGGACGAGGTTTCCGACGGTGAGTGTGTTATCCTTCTCGATAAAACTCCCTTCTATGGTGAAGGCGGCGGTCAGGTGGGCGACACGGGAACATTTAAAGCAGACGGCTTTACCGCAGAAGTAGTTGACACCAAAAAGGCAAACGGAAGATATATGCACATTTGTAATGTAACCTCCGGCTGTGCAAAGGTCGGCATGACAGTATGTGCTGCGGTAGATTCCGCAAAGCGTGAGGCAATACGCCGTAACCACTCGGCAGTTCATCTTCTCCAGGCGGCACTCAGAAAGATACTCGGAGATCATGTTGAACAGGCAGGCTCATATGTTGATGCAGAGCGTTTCCGCTTTGACTTCTCTCACTTTGAACCCATGACAAAGGAACAGATAGAAAAGACCGAAGCCCTTGTTAACGCAAAGATCCTTGAGGGACTTGATGTTACCACCCTTGAAACAGATATTGAAACTGCAAAGGGCATGGGTGCCATGGCTCTCTTCGGAGAAAAATACGGAAATACCGTTCGTGTTGTTAAAATGGGCGATTTCTCCACCGAGCTTTGCGGCGGTATCCACATGACAAATACTGCAAAGGCAGGTCTTTGCAAGATACTTTACGAAAGCTCCGTTGCGGCGGGTGTTCGCCGTATTGAGGGCATCACGGGTGAAAATGTACTCAACTATATTTACGAAAATCTCTCCGTAATGCATGAAACCGCAAAGAACCTCAAGGCTCAGAACATTTCCGATATTGCCGAAAAGGCAGCGTCTGTTTCGGGCGAGGTAAAGGAATTAAAGAGTAAGATAGAAGAGCTTTCCGCAGAAATTGCAAAGTCAAAGACAAAAGATCTTTCCGAAAAGGCAGAAAAGATCGGAGAATTTAACTTTGTTTCCGCACGCCTTGACGGTATGAGCGGTGATGAACTCCGTGCGGCAGGCGATATCCTTAAGGATTCCGATGAAAACATCGTTGCAATACTCGGTGCCGTTACCGACGGAAAAGTAACACTTCTTGCGGTGTGCGGTAAAAATGCCGTTAAGAACGGTGCCCACGCAGGAAAGATAGTTAAAGCAGCAGCGGCAGTTGTTGGCGGAGGCGGTGGCGGAAGACCCGACAGCGCTCAGGCGGGCGGTAAGGATCCTTCAAAGCTTGACGAAGCACTCTCTGCTGCAAAAGCGGCTCTTTAAATAAAAAATGCAGGAATCACAATTCGTTACAAATTGGAATTTATTTGCGGAATATTTATGAATGGCGGGTCGATGCCCACATCGATCCCTCCAACAATTTTAATTTATGTATTTTAATCGTAGGGGCGATTCACGAATCGCCCGCATGCCCAAGGCACGCGCAAGCGGTTGATGAGGTGTTTAAGGAATAAGAAAGGAGAAAAATATGGACTGCATTTTCTGTAAAATAATCGCGGGAGAGATCCCCTCATCCAAAGTTTACGAGGATGAAAAAATACTCGCATTCAACGATATCAATCCCATGGCGCCCGTTCATGTTTTGGTGATACCAAAAATCCATATTCCTTCATGCGACGGAATCAATGAAGAAAATTCATGCTTTGTTAAGCACATTTTCGAAAAAATTCCCGAGATCGCAAAGACTGCGGGCATCACAAACGGATACCGTGTTATAACAAATTGCGGTGAGGATGCAAAGCAGTCGGTAAAGCATCTGCATTTCCACATTTTAGGCGGTAGATCTTTGCCCGAAAACATGGGTTGAAAATTAAAGCGTCTGATTTTTAAAAGAAGCGCTTGCTTTATGCATTATCTTAAAGATTTGTTCTGACCGTAGAGCACGTTTGCCCTGCGGTCAGCTGATTTGCATTGATACAGAATATTTTAAGATTAAAGGTCGGAGGACTTTTATTATGGCACGTGAATATTACACTATTAATGTTGCGGGTCTTACCCGTGACCTTCCCATTTGTCCCGTAAGCGATACACTTTCCATTGCGGGTTTTGTTATTTTCGGAGATTACGAACTCACAGAAGCGTGTGCGCGCGAGCTTATAAAAAAGATACCCGAGCACGATTATATAATCACCGCCGAAGCAAAGGGAATTCCGCTTGCCCACGAAATGGCACGTCAGCTTGGCGAAAAGAAGCATTTTGTTGCCCGCAAGAACATAAAGGTCTATATGGTAGATCCCATTGCCGTTGAAGTGCGTTCTATCACAACTCAGAAGCAGCAGACCCTTTATATCGACGGTGCGGACGCAGAACTTATGCGCGGAAAGCGTGTGCTTATCGTTGATGATGTTATAAGCACGGGCGAATCCCTTGCCGCTGTGGAAAAGCTTGTGACGGAAGCGGGCGGAATCATTGCCGGTAAAGCTTGCATTCTTGCTGAGGGCGATGCTGCAAAGCGCAATGATATAGTGTTCCTCGAAGAATTGCCCCTTTTCTTTAAATAAGATAAATGGCAGGAAATTTTTATCCCGGAAGGAAAGCACCTGCGGATAATGCCGCCTTTGAGGAACTAAAGGCGCGCATAAAGGAAAAAAATATCTCAGGTGTCTATATCTTCCGGGGAGAAGAAGAATATATGAAGCGGTTTTATTTTTCTGAGCTTACAAAAGGCTCGGGAGATACCGCAACAAATGTGAATGTTATAGACGACGAGGATTTTTGTGCCGAAACATTTCTCGATGCAGTAAATACCGCACCGTCTATTGATTATTCCGACAGTTTTTTTGACGACGAGCCCCAAAGTGCACCGTCTGTGCGTATTGTCAAGGCAGTATGTCCTGCCGTCGGAAAGCTTTCCGAGCGTGAAAAACAGGCTCTTTTTGAACTGTGCGAATTTTTGCCGCAGGGTGTGTGTGTGGTATTTTATTTCCACCATGCGGAAGAAACTCGCCGTGTTAAGGAATACGAAAAAAGCACAAAGATACTTTCGGAAATACATGGGATCCTTGATGTTGATTTCAGACGTGAGGCTCCCACAAGTCCCCTACTTAAAAAATGGGTAAAACGGCATTTTGATGCTAAAAAATGCGCCATAGACTCTGCGGGTGTGGAATATCTCATAAATGCCGTGGGTAACGATATGAGCACCCTTGCTTATGAGATAGAAAAGCTGTGTACTTATATCAGCTCCCGTTCTGAAAAGACGGTCTATAATGCGGATATAGATTATGTTTGCATACGCAACACCGAAGCGCGCCTTGACGATATATCCCGAGGGGCGCTGACAAAAGACTATAAAAAGGCAATAGCCGCACTTTGCACTTTGGCATCGGAAAAGGTGCCTGAAACCTACATTTTCGGTGCGGTATCCAATAAAGTTTCCGAGCTTTGCACCGTGGAGTATTACAGAGCATCGGGATATTCTCCCGCCGATATTTCAAAAAGGGCAGGGATCCGTGATTTTGTTGTTAAAAACGATATAACTCTGCTCGATTCCATGGCACGTTCTTCCCGAAAGGGCGGGAGCGTCTGCGATAAATATATAAAGATCCTTGCGGAATATGACGTAAAGCTAAAAAGCTCTGCGGGAGATAAGTATCTGCTTTTGCAGAATATGATATTCAAAATGTGTGTTTAAGACTTTCATCAATAATTTGATATTAAAAAATCGGAGGTGCGGTCATGAAATACGTAATACTAACCGGCATTTTTGCCGCACTTTCGGTGATCTTTGCGATATTTTCGCTTGTTTTATATAAAAAGCTCAAAAAAAACAGTCTTTTTTTGTCGACTGTTGCGCACGATATGCGAGCGCCCCTTGCCGCAATTTGCGGTTTTGCGCAGCTTATTTTGGAAAGACCGCAGGACAGAGAGCTTCAGGAGAAAGCCCTTGCCGTAATTTCAATGGAATCGGAAAGACTTTCGACAACGGCGTCCCGCCTTTGCCGGGGAAAAAAGCTTTCGGTAAATAAAAGCGTTTTCGGCATATGCGATATGCTGGCACGCCTTGAATTCATAATGCAAAACGAAGCGGCACGGAAAAACACGGGAATTTCCGTAAAACTTGAGCTTCCCGATGATGAGATATATGTTCATGCTGATAGTGATGCGATATTTGAAGCGCTTTTTAATATTGCCAACAATGCCGTTAAATACTGCAAAGACGGCGGAACAGTTTTAATATTTGCCGAAAACTGCGAAGATCGTGCAAAAATTTTAATATTAAATGATTCTTTGCCGCCGTCAGACGGAAAATTTGACGGCAAAAAGCTTTTTTCACCTCATTTCAGAGGAAAAAACACAAATAATATTTCGGGTTCCGGTCTTGGACTTTATGTTTCAAATGAAATAATAAAAGCCCACGGAAAAAAACTGAATGCAAGTTATTCAGACGGTGTTTTTGAAATGAGCTTTTATCTTGATATAATAAAATAAATGTTTTTATTATAAAACAAAAGTTTATAGCAAGTATTGTGAATTCAGAAAACAGAAGATAGAACACCTTATGCAGTTTTATTTGCAGAAGTTGTTTCACCACACTTTTCACTTAAAATACGAAAGACCGTGCATTTTGCACTGTTGATAAAATTATCAAAGAAAGGAGAAAAATACATGAACAACATTGCGATAGATCTTGGAACCTCCACCGTGCAAGTCTACGTCAAAGGTAAGGGAGTGGTTCTTGAAGAACCCTCGGTCGTTGCTGTGGATAAGACATCGGGCAAGGTTTTAAAGGTCGGCAGAGAAGCAGAGCTTATGTTGGGCAGAACTCCGGGAAATATACTGGCTGTACGCCCCATGGTTGGCGGAGTTATATCCGATTATGATGCAACCTTAAAGCTTTTGCAATCTCTCATAAAGCGCGCCCAGGAGCAGACATTTTTTAAGCCCAAGGTAATGATATGCGTACCCAGCAGTATTACCGAGGTTGAAGAACGTGCTGTGTGCGATGCTGCTATTTGTGCAGGCGCAAAGAAGACTTATCTCATAGAAGCTCCCGTTGCGGCTGCGATAGGTGCGGGAATCGATATATCCCGTGCGGTAGGTAATCTTGTTGTGGATATCGGCGGCGGAACTACCGATGTGGCAGTTATTTCCATGCACAACGTGGTAACAGGCGAATCCATAAAGATAGCGGGAGATGCCATAAACGATGCCATCATCAAGTATATACGTCGTAAGTATAATATGCTCATAGGCGAGCGCACCGCAGAAGATGTGAAAATACAAATTGGTTGTGCGTGGCCTGCGGATAAGATAAACTTCATGCAGGTAAAGGGCAGATGTCTTATTGAAGGTCTTCCCAAGATGATTGAGGTTTCTTCTCAGGAATTGCTCGAGGCAATAGAAGAACCCGTGACTTCCATAGTGAATGCCATTTGTGCCGTTATAGAGCGCACACCTCCCGAGCTTGTGGGCGATATTGCAGCTGCGGGAATCGTTATGACGGGCGGCGGAAGTCTGCTTTCGGGACTTGATAAGCTCGTTGAGCACGTAACGGGAATCCGCACTTTTATTGCCGATAACCCCGCAAAGTCTGTGGCGATAGGTGCGGGAAGATCTCTTGATAATCTTTCCACCAATATGCCGGGAACTATAAACCTTGCCCGCAAAAGACAGGAAAGACTTTGATCATTTTCTGCAAAAAATGTCGTTGTTTCACGTGAAACACGGCAGAAATATGTTTCATGTGAAACATTTTGTGTGTTTCGAAACACATTAGTCATAAATATATATTGAGTAAGCCGGGCACTTTGCCCGAAGTGAAAAAGCAAATTTTGGGGTGCAATATGCCAAAAAATAATTTTGTGTGCGACCTTTCAGATATTTCAGATGCAGAACAGAGAGTTCTCGATAGAATTCTTTCGTCAATATCTGCGGGAAACCATGCACATTCATTTATAATAGACGGCGGAAGCGCAATTTCACGCTTTCGTTGTGCAATATGTGTGGCGTGCGCTCTTGTTTGCGAGGATAAAAGGGGAGTAATGCCCTGTATGACCTGCTCACAGTGTTTGAAAATACTTTGCGGGGATCATACAGATATAAAGACGCTTGGCGAAGAGGACGATGTCCGTGTGGACGATATCCGCGCCATAAGCAAAGAGGCATATATCCTTCCCACAGATTGCGAATACCACGTATATATATTAAAATCAGCGGACAGAATGAACAGCTTTGCCCAGAATGCATTGCTGAAAATAATGGAAGAACCGCCTAAAAATACTGTGTTTATATTACTTTCACCGTCAAAGGAGCTTCTTTTGCCGACTGTTGTTTCGCGCGCTCAGGCGCTGACTTTGGGCAAAAGCAGTCTTGACGAGATGGAAAAAGCCTTGTGTGCAAAATTCCCGAATATTTCACCGCAAGCTGCACGCAGAGCAGCACGTCTGCAAAGCGGCATGGATAAGATCGAGCTTGATGCGGGAAGCTTAAAGACCGCTGATGCGGCATATGATACAGTGCACAGTTTTTACGTGGAAAAGCAATACAGAATCAACGAGGCACTGCCAAAGACCCGCGATGCATTGGTATTTACGCTCAGCATCCTTGCAATGGCTGCAAGGGATATTGCTGTGGATAAAAATACAGCAAATGCGCAGCTTTTGTTTTCGAAAGAGGGGAAGACTTTGAATCTGCAAAGTCTAACTTTTCTCTTAAGCGTGCAATGGAGCTTTATGAGATATTCTCAAATGCTGCAGAACGTGCTGATAATGCGGGAAATCAGGCATCTGTGCTTGCAGAATTGTTTGCCGCGGTCAGAAAATGACCGCATACTACGAAAGGTAATTAATAATTAATGGAAAAGAAAGACAGAAACGCAAAACCGGGCGATAACGAGATAGTTACCAAAAAAGGCTTTCTCATTTCGCCTCCCAAGAGAGTGCCGTCGCCAAAGCCGTCATTCCTTATGAATAAATCCGATGCAAAGGAAAAGCCTGCGGAAAATAAAAAAGAAAACAATAATAAGGATACGGCAAGGGAAAATAATCCCGCAAATAATAATGCCGAGAAAAAGAACTTTGATAAAAAGAACGGCAAGAAGCATTTTGGCGGCAACAAAAATGCCGATAAGCGCGATAACAAAATAAAGGAATCCGAAAAAAATAATGCACCCGAGCAGAACAAAAACAATGCTCCCGTGGTGCAAAAGGAAAATAAGGAAAATAAGGAAAATTCGGATAACCGTAAAAACAACGGTAAAAAGCACAAGAACGGTGGGGAAAATAAAAACCATCCTCAGGAGCAGACTTCCGAAAAGAACCATAACAATAATCACGCCAAAGGCGGAAAAAATGAAAAGCGCCGCGATAAAAATGAGCAGCGGGAAAATGATCAGCGCAAGAACGGCAAGGAAAAGGATGCCGGAAGAATAGTTCCGTCTGTACTCGGAGATCTCGGCTTTGTATCCGATGCTTTTAAAAAGCGTTCGGGTGCTTTGAATTACAGCACAAATGAAGATGATACTCCCGAGGAAAAAATAGACTATTCCAAGGCAATACCGCTGAGAGATCAGATATATCCGCCAAAGAAAGAAAAGAAAGTACTTTCCGAGCAGGAAAAAGAGGGCAAGACCGAAATAATCGGCATAAGATTCAAAGAAGCGGGAAAAATTTATTATTTTGACCCCGACGGAAAAGAAGTGCCCTACGGAACCCCCGTAATAGTTGAAACTGCACGAGGTCTTGAATATGGTTATACCGCAATATCAAACAGATTCATACCCGTGGATGCAATAGTTACCCCCCTCAAAAAAATAATCCGCCTTGCCACAAATGAGGATAAAGAGCGCCTTGATGCCAATAAGCTTCTCGAAAAGCAGGCAGAGGGCGTATTCGTGGAAAAGGTCGAAAAGCTTGGCCTTGCAATGTCGCTCGTTGGGGTGGAATATACCTTTGACAACACAAAGCTTCTGTTTTACTTTGCGGCAGAAAACCGCATAGATTTCCGAGAGCTTGTAAAGGAGCTTGCCGCTGTGTTCCGCACAAGAATAGAGCTGCGCCAGGTCGGTGTGCGTGATGAAGCAAAAATGCTCGGAGGTCTTGGAGTTTGCGGACGTCCGCTTTGCTGCAATACTTTCCTTGGAGAATTTGCACAGGTATCCATAAAGATGGCAAAGGATCAGAGCCTTTCCCTCAGCTCCTCAAAGATATCGGGCACTTGCGGAAGACTTCTGTGCTGCCTGCGTTATGAAGACGAAGTATATCAGCAGGAATACGAGCGCACTCCCAAGGTAGACGCTATTGTTGAAACCCCCGAGGGCAAGGGAGTTGTTGTGGAAACAAATCCGCTTAAGGGCATTGTGCGTGTGCGCATGGACGACCGCAAGGAGGCTCCTCCTCAGGCATTCCACCGTGACAGTGTGAAGATAGTTGGATATCTTAAAAATAATAAAAATAACGACGAAGATCTTGCAGAGCTTAAAGAGCTGGAAAAAGAATAATTATTAACAAAGTGTTAACAAACGGGACGGTTGACAAACCGTCCCATCACTCTCTCGATAAAGTATAATATAAAATAAAATCCAATTTGTGTTTTCGGTGACTTTACTGCCGAAGATCCGAATATAAAGACATTGCAAATTTTTAAAAAAGGAGAACCGAAAATGAAAGGTCATTCAAATCTCAGTTACTCCCATTATGTGCCGCCACTATTTAACGGCGGAGATATCTACATATGCCGCATAGTGCCTTTTTCGGAAAGTATCCATTTTGAATGGAAAGATGACCTTGAAAATGCGGAATACGAGATCTTTTTCCGCAAAAGAGGCACAGAAAGCTTTGCTTCTGCGGGAAAGACCGCAGAGTGTGAATTTGATATACAAAAGCTGTGCGACGGAACCGATTACGAATTTTATGTGCAAAGCGGCAATAAAAAGAGCAGGATACGCCTTGCACGCACGGGCGAGCCGATAGGTACTGTTGTAAACTACCTGCATCCCGAGGACGGAGCGTATTCTTTTTCGGGCAGCTACCTTTGCTCTCCGTCGCTTGTGCGCCACCCCGAAGGATATTTGCTTGCCTCCATGGACGTTTATGATCTTGGTGCTCCGCAGAACCTTGCGCTTATTTTCCGCTCCGATGATGACGGCAAGACCTGGCATCATGTGAGCGATCTTATGCCTTGCTTCTGGCCCAAGCTGTTTATCCACCGAGGCGATCTTTATGTGCTTGCGTGCTCCTGCGAATACGGTGATCTTTTAATATCACGCTCGTGTGACGGCGGAAAGACATTTTGCGCACCCGTGGCACTCTTGCGGGGTTCGGGCGGCAAGAAGGGGAATTGCGGAGTTCACAAAAACCCCCAGAATGTGTTTTATCACGGCGGCAGGATATATGAAACTCTTGAATGGGGCACATGGGAAAATAAGGAATACGGCCATGCTGCAATGGTCATGTCGTGCAGTGAGGACGATGATCTTCTTGTTCCCGAGAACTGGAGCTTTACGGAGCCTGTGAAATTCGACCATTTTGCGCCCGAGATATCGCACCTTAAAAAGCCCGTGATGACCATTGAGGGAACACTTACTCTCTCGCCTTGCGGAAAGCTTTTAAACATCATGCGCTTTGGCATGAGAGATCACGTGCTTGCGTACGAGGTGAATACCGAGCATCACGAAGCGCCGCTTAAGTATCACGGCATTATAAAAATGGGTGTTACCTTTGCAAAATTCATGATAAAATTCGATGATGTTTCGGGGAAATATTACAGTGTGGCTTCAAAGACCCACGACGGTTGCCCCGATTACGCACGTAATTATCTGGTGCTGCTTTGCTCACCCGATCTTGAAAACTGGACCGTGGAGCGTGAGCTTTTCGACTTCCGTCACATAGATGCGGAAAAGGTGGGACTTCAGTACATTGATTTTTCCTTTGACGGAGATGATATTATATATCTTTGCCGCACGGCAATAAATGATGCGGCAAGCTTCCACGACAGCAATTATTCCACATTCCACCGGATCTGCAATTTCAGGGGAGAATAACGGCATGTGCGTTGCAAAACCATCAAAAGTTTCAGAGTCAAGGGGCAGCGCTTTTGTCGTCCCGTGCTGAGGACGAAACCCTTTTTGCGTCCGCAAAGCGCAGGAGAGGTGAATTTTTGATCATTTTGTGGTCGAAAAGAGGGAAACCCCCAGCGGGGGTTTCCCTTGAGCTTTTTATAAGTAACTTTATCGACAGACTGAACGGAGCCGTAGCTTATGCTGCGGCTCCGTAATTTTTATTTAATTAATCAGTTAATTTTCAATTAATCAGTTAATTTTCAATTAACTGGCGGATTCATCCACAACTACCACTACGGCATTGTTATCGCCAAGATGGTTCTTTATATTGATGTGGGAATTATAATCGCAGGTCTTGTTGACACCCTTAAGAGATCCGAGGGTGCAGCCTAAAGTCTGGATATAAATGTTCTTGTCGTAGAATTCGTTGGAATTTGCAGGAACGGAAACAAGGTATCCCGCACAGCGGTCGAGAATGTTATATTCCGTTGTTTCATCATAGTTTTCCGAAAGGGAAGCACCACAGTAGAGGCGCGCACCCTTCTGACGGAAGCGGACTATGGAGCCCCAGCCGTAACCGCCGTTACGCAGAACATTATAGCGGTAAATAACGTCATTTGTCACACGGGTATAGGTATCCTCAGCATCACCGAGCTGGTCGGCTGTGGGGGGAGCGTTGTAGAATTCGATTCCCCAGTGAACAAGCTCCATAAGGTTTGAGGTATAGCGGATATTTTTCTGGATACAGTCGCCTTTTGATGCCGAGCGCTGATGGGTAACGGCGGTATCGTAGATCTGATACATCCAGTTGTTTTCCACAAAGTAGCCGTCGCATGCGCCGTAAATTTCCACGGCATTACCGTAGTTTACGGCAGAGCCGTTTGCATGTAAGCTGAGCACCGAACCGCCAAGCCATGAGAATACGCAGTTTGTAACGGTACGGTTTTTGCATCCGCCCGCACCGCCCATAGCATGGGCTCCCGTGAACTTAAAGGAAAGGTTATCTATGATAATATCGTTTGCCTTGCCGTTAAATGTATTTGCTCTTTCGCCTATTTCAATGGATGAGAAGCGCTCACCGGGATTTCCGCCCGTACTGTAAACGTAAAGGTCGCCGTTCGTTGTCAGTTCATTGTCCGGAAGCACGGAATAGAATTGCAGGTCTTCGCAAAGATCCTGAACTCCCGTAAATCCCAAGGTGTCTTTATTCATTATCTTGCCGTAGAGCTCGTCGTAGGAAGCATCACTGTAGTCCTGAAGATCGTGGTCGAAGCCGATGACACCGACGTTCGCAAGCTGCTCTGTGCAGCGGTAAACGTTTTCATATTCCGTTTCCTCCCACAGTGCGGGGTCGGCATAGTTCTTTTTGGACTGAAGGATAAGGGGCTTGTTGCCCGTTCCGTAGGAGCCGTAGATAATACCGTCTTTATTAACGTTAACAGTTCCGCGGTAAACACCGCCGCGCTCAAACAGAATGGCATCGCCCGCCTTGAGCTTGGACGAAATGTTTGCAATACCTGCGATGGTTTTGAGCGGAGAGTTTTTGCTTGCGGTTGTGTTTTTCAATTCAAGCGATCCATAGGAGACCCAAACGTCTTTTCCGGATTTTTCGGAAACGTAATATTTATTACCGGTAATTTTATCGGCATAGATCTCCTCGGTGTTGGGGGTATTGAGGATGTCCTGCTTCATCTGATCGGCAATGACCTCAACACCGTCGCGGATAGCTGTGCCGGAAAGCTGTTTGGACTGATCGTAAAGAGCGGTCACATATTCCTTTGCGGTGCCCTCGGGCATCTTGAAGGTATTGTTGTTTACATTTTCGCCAACTGTCCACACACCGTCGCCAAGCTCTGCAGCAGCTGCTGCTATCTGACCCTGCGCCCAGTGACCGTTTGTATCGGCAAAGGGTGCCTTCACTCCGTCTGCGGGAAGTCTTTTTGCATAGCGGTTGATAAAGGTTATCGCTTCTGCGCGGGTAAGAGTGTTATCGGGCATAAAGTAGCCGTTTGCGTAACCTACTATTATTCCGTCGCGGGCGGCAGCGGAGATATCCTGATAATAGGGATTGTCGATTCTCACGTCATAAAAATCGTAAAGCTTTGAATTTATTTCATTGTCATGGGGCATAAGTGATTCCGCAATGCTGATAAATTCTGCGCGGGTGATGGGGGCGTTGGGGTTATATTTTTTCTCTGCGATCCATGCTTCGGGAAGACATGCCACGGATTCGAGATATGCCGCGGTGTTGTAATACCAGTCGGCAACGGATATATCGGTGAATGAGCTTGTGAGAGCTTTGTTGTTTGCGGAAGCTTCGTCTGTTGAAAGGCTGACGAGAAGCTTTGCTGCTTCAGCTCTTGTGACTGCCTTTTCGGGATAAAAATTCCCGTCGGGATACCCCTGCGCATAAGCATCGTTTGATGTGGGAACACTGCCTATGCGGGTATAGGTTATGTGGTTTTCGCCTTTGGAAAGCATAATGTTTCCGCCGTTGAACTTTGTTCCGTTTACAGTGGCATAGAAGCCCTTGTCGGGAGTAACTTTAAATATTCCCGCAGTTTCCGTTGCGGAAACAGAACCGTGCATTCCGCTGAAAACGATATATTTGCCTTTGGCACTTTCGGGAAGATTGTGAGATACATATGTGTCGTTGTTCATAATGACAGCAATGTATCCGCCAACGGTATTGTTGAGGATATTGGAATGGTTTATGTTGCCAATGTTTCCGCCGTTTGATGTAATTACAACGTTTCCGTTGATGGGGCCGTCGGTATCGTTAGCGAAATATTTGTTGAAGCCAAGGTTCAAGGTGTTCATCTGACCGCCGTTTACGGTAATATTAACATTGCCGTTGATACCCTCGGTGGTCTTTTTGGGATAACCGCCGCCTGCAAAATAGGAGTTTATAATACCGCCGTCAAGCGTGAAGTTTATGGAATCAACGTATTGCTTGTATCCGCCTGCCTGCGCGCGAGAGGTTTCACCAACACCGTCGTGGATGCATATGCCGTGGTTATTTACGGTTACTTCTTTGCCAATCGTAAAGGGGTAGCCGACGGTGTTTATAAAAAGACTTCCGCGGCTTGGTTCAAGCTGTATGTATTCCACCTTTGTGGGTCCCTGAAGACCGATGGAAGTATAATAAAGCTTTGCATCGGGATAGATATTACCCGTTGCGGGGTCTTTACCGGTTATGGTTATGAGTCCCGTGTGCTTGTACTGATATAACAGGTGTTCACCTGAAGCATCGGTGAATTTTGCTGCATTGTCCCATTTGACATCGGGCATATCACCGGTGACAACAATGGTTCCACCTGCGGGGTAAAGTGCTGCATATGCCCTTGCATAAGAAGCAAAGGGAGCATTTTTTGTACCCGATGCGGAGTCACTTCCGTTTGAGGAAATATACACCACCGCAGAGCTTGCGGAAACATTTGCGGGAGCAAAGATGATGCAAGCAGTAATAAGCATTGCCGCTGCAAGAACGGCGGAGAGGATCTTTCTGAAATCTGCCTTAAAGTTTTTCACTTGGCACCTCCGTGTTTTAAAAAAATAAGCATAAAACTACATTATATTTATAATAACACTTTTTTGTTATATTGTCAACATAAATAAATCGGCAAAGAATGAATATGTGCCGTTTTTGCGGAAAAAATAAGAATGAGCTTAAGAAAAAAGAACGATACTGTCAGATCCTTATTATTTTATAACTTTTTTTGCTGTCCCTGCATTTTATCAGGGTATCAAGAGTGCCGTTTGAATTCATGTCCCAAAAGGCATAAACCTCGTCGGCATATTCAACTATCTGCGTATTGCGCAAAAGGGCGGCACGTCTGCCGTATTTTTTGTAATCCGGCTGAAAGATCGTGAAAATAAGTCCCATTTCCTTAGCATATCTTTCGGCAAGAGTATCTATTCCTTTTGCCCCGCCGCTTACGATCTCCGTGCATTCCTTGGGAATATTTTCTTTTATAAGACGATAAGCCTTTTCCTCGTCGGGAATATTTCTTGAACCCACGATCGCTATTTTCAAAAAAATCACTCCATTTTTTATATTTTTTTCATCACATAACAAAATACACGACTGTACATATTAATACAGGTGCAACGCACCGCAAATTTTGAGAAAGCTCAGGATTTTGGGAAAGATGATAAGAAAAACAAAGCAAAAAACAAAATATCCGCGCATTGTTTATGCTCTTCCGATAATATCGCTGTGTGCCGTGATGTTTCTGGGAGGCGCACAGAAAGCCATTCCCGATGAGATAAACCTTGCAAATGCAGAAAGCTATGCACCGCAAACGGCATATACTCTGGCGGATCCGTCGGAAGAACAAAGCTCCCATAATATATATACCGCAAAACTCTTCGGAATACTTCCGACAAAATCGGTAAAAAGTAAATTTTTTTCGAACATTTACCTTGTTCCGGGCGGAGATGTGTTCGGAGTGAAGTTTTTTACCGACGGAGTGGTGGTGACGGACCTTTCGGAAGTGGAGAGTGACGAGGGCATAATATGCCCCGCAAAAAAGGCGGGGCTCAAACCCGGAGATGTGGTTACATCCGTAAACGGGCATGAGCTTGCGTCATCGGAGGATCTCACAGAAATTTCCGAAAAAAGCGGGGGAAAGCAACTGTCCCTTGAATTTGAGCGGGACGGGAAAAAATACAAAGCAAATCTTTTGCCGGTGAGATCTTCATCCGACGGAATGTATAAACTCGGAATGTGGGTGCGTGACAGCACGGCGGGAATAGGCACAGTGACCTTTTATGATCCGTCCGACGGCAGCTTTGCGGGACTTGGCCACGGAATATACGACGCCGACACGGAGCTTCTTTTGCCGCTTCGGCGCGGAGCTGTGGTGGATATAGAGCTCGATGATATCGTGCGCGGAAGACAGGGGCATCCGGGGGAGCTAAAAGGCAGCTTCGGAACCGAAAAAACGGGAAGTATTCTGAAAAACACCCCTGCGGGAGTTTTTGGAATAATGGCATCGCCTCCGCAGACCATTTATGAAAAGACCGAGTGTGCCGCCCGCGAGGAAGTGACACTTGGGGATGCGGTGATACTTTCAAATGTTGACGGACGCGGTGTTAAGGAATATGCCGTGGAGATAACGAAGATCTACTCGGGAAACGAAGAAACGAAAAATTTTGTGATCACCGTGCGTGACGAAAAGCTCATGGAGCTTACAGGCGGCATAGTGAGGGGGATGAGCGGTTCACCGATAATTCAGAACGGCAAGCTTGTGGGAGCAGTAACTCATGTTTTTGTGAATGATCCGACTCGTGGATATGGGATATTTATTGAAAATATGCTGGCGGAAGCGGAGAAAATCAAATAAATTAAATGCTCGTCTGAACTTCAGGCGAGCATTTTAGGTTAAAGGGTATATTAAGTTTTCAAACCTTCACTTATTTCGTATGTTTTGTTGATATTGCTTATACATCGGTCATAATGGATTGTAAGATATGCCATGAACAGAGAGTCCATCATGGCAAACTGACTTACACGGGATGTGATGGCAATTTTGTGCAGAGGACTTTCTCTTGTTTGTGTAAGCAAAGTATAATCTGCTGTTTTGCAAATATTACTGTTACTGAAAGTTGTTACAGCAATTGTGATAATACCCATTTTTTGTGCCATTTTCATTATTTTTTCTACAGTCTCATTGTTTCCCGAATGAGAAATGCCAAATACTACATCACCTTTTTTCATATTTGATAGAATGATTGCTGCCGAGGTGGATTCACAGGCACATTCTGTATCAATGCCTATTCGTTTGAATTTAATAGCTGCATCCTGACAAACTATATAGGATGTTCCCACACCAAAAAATGCGGTTTTTTCGGCATTATGCATAACTTGTACAATATCAGATAAGGTATCATATTCCATATTCTGTCGGGTTAGGTTTAAGCATTCTGCGCAGGATATAAGCATTTTTGAAATCTGAGCTTCAGGGGAGTTTTCGTTTTTATGAAAATCTAAAACGAAGTCTTCATGTTCATTTCCCAGTTGAGCGAGATGCAGTCTGAATTCTTTATATCCTTCAAACCCCATATGCTGCGCAAAACGAACGATGGTTGCAACGCTGATGTTAAGTTCCGATGCCAACGCCTGCACACTAATGGAAAGCACATGTTCAAAATTGTTAATTATATAGTCTGCAATCGTTTTTTCGCTGTTTGTCATAGACGTATATTTTTCTGTAATAAATTGAACAATATCTTTCTTCATAATAGTTTTTGTGGCCTTTCTGTTCATTGAAAATTATTGTTGTAACTTTGTTACCATAATTTTACAATGTTTTTGCCTTTTTTTCAAGACTTTTTATTGAAAATCCTTGACATTTATAACACCGGTTTGTATAATTGTTACATAAAAAGAAAATGGTGTAATATTTGATCATGCGGAGGATTACATATGTCAATATTGATTATAAGTGATAATAAAAGTGATTTAAGCAATGTTCTAATGAGCTCAGCAAAATGCGAAATGCTCTCATTCAAAGAAGCTGAACAGGAGGATTTATCTGTCTATTCAGCTGTAGCTTTGCTTTGCGGTACAGAAAACACAAGACCTCGAGTGCTTTCAGCTAATCTTCGTATAAAGATTGAGGAATTTGCTGAAAGCGGCAAGCCAATTTTTTATGAATGGTGTGCAAGTTTTGGATATACTTTAACCAAGGGTGATGATTACAACGACGGCAGAGATTCTATGGGCGACGCTATGAACAGATATGTATATATCGGAAGCGACACCGAGAGGCTGACATATGGTGATTTGGTTGACAGTCAGGCAAATTTGGGATGCAATTATATCCATATACCGGAAAATGCATATCCAATACTTTATAACGGCGGTCATGTTATCAGCCACGACCACATAGATTCTTCTGAAATAAAAACCAACGAAATTGCTGCAAAGGACTGGCGTCTTTGGTATCATGACGAAAAGATACTTGTATGCTCATTTCGTATTTCAAATTTTGTAAAAGCAAGATTTGCACCGTTCGATTCCTGGTGCGGAATTGTTGAAATCATTCTTAAACATTTGGGTGCAGAACAAATACAGATGCCCGCACCTTACTATACACTTGGCAGTAACTGCGATGCTCAGGGCACATTTAACAAAGGAATGGACTGGTTTGACGGATGCAATATTCTTATTGATAACGGAAAAGCGGGCGCAAAAGAGGGAATGTCTCATCCAATTACCCCTGATGGCGTTCAGGCTGAAAGAAACAATGTTCGTGTTGACTGTGTGGGGGAGATAGCAGGTGCATATCTTTTTGATTATATTCTTAAGAATAACACAGAATCACTTGCTGTTTATAAAAATCTTTCAGGTTTTATTTTTGATAAAATGCAGATTAAATCGGGAAAATTTGCGGGAATGCTTCGTTGGACAGAAAGTGCGTGGTGTACTGTTTATGGAGATGATACCGGCAGAGCTGTTATCAGTACTTTGTTTTATATGATGTATACCAAAGATATGCGCAAAATGACTCAGGTTGAAGCAGCTCTTGATTTTCTTATCGGTATAACCGGTACTGACGGGCTTATGGAACATGGTGTTCATGTAAGCGAGCTTACAGATGAAAATATAAAACAAATGCACTCTAATCCTTCTAATCAATACTGTGCACACAGAAATGCTTATTACAGCGCCGCACTTCTTCTTGCATATCAGCTGAACCACAAAGAGATATATAAAGATATTGCGGTAAAAGGCTTATCGACCATTATGGGAGTATATCCTGAAACTATGCGTGCAATCAGCGAAACAGAAGAATTATGCAGACTTATTTTTCCGCTTTCGTGCCTTTATCAGGTAACGAGAGATGAGACACACAAAAAATGGCTATATGATGTCTGTGAACGTCTTGAAAATTATAGGCACAAAAGCGGTGGTTTTGTCGAGGTTGACCCGGGTTATACAGCTTACCGAAGCAGAACAGAGGGTACGGAATCATCTATGCTTGCAGAAAACGGGAATGAAATAGCAGAACTGCTTTATTCCCTGAACTGGTTGCCTTTAGGATTTTCTTATGCCTATTATGTAACAGGTGACAAGGTTTTTCTTGAAAAATGGGAAAAGATCGTAAAATTCATGTCCGATGCGCAAATTGTAAGCGACGATAAAACAATTGACGGTGCATGGGCAAGAAGTCTTGACTTAAAACGTATGGAAATATATGGTATGCCTCATGATGTTGGTTGGGGACCCTGTTGTATTGAAAGTGGATGGACTGTGGGTGAAATTCTTATGGGCCTTGGTTTTGGTATTGCTTTGAAAAAAGGACTATTCTAAGAAAGGGAAAATATGAAAAATTTACTTGTTGCTGATATTGGAGGTACAAATACACGACTTCGAATAACAGATATAAATGGAAATATATTGTGGGAGTCTGTTACAGCCGGAGTTGCGGCGGCAACGGACAGTAACGCTCCGCTTGTTTCACTGGAAAAGCAGCTTGATGAAATGCCCGGCAAAGAAAATATCGGTGCTATATCTATAAATCTCGGCGGGAAAAACACGGTGCAGGTTAAGCTTTGCTTTTGCAGTTTTTTTCCTGATGTGCCATTAAAAATATTCCGTGAATCAGAGGGCGCTGCCGCATACGCTCTGGGAGAAGAATATGATGCTCCAATTGTCCTTATGGCAGGAACAGGCGCAATTGCGGTAGGAAAATCAGATAATGGTTTTGTAATTACAGGCGGATGGGGAATCAACATAGGAGACGATGGAAGTGGCTATGATATCGGACTTCAGGCAATCCGCATGAGTTTAACGGCACTTGACAATACTGAAGATTTATCACCTCTTACAAGGTTTTTGTGCGGTTTGGAAAAGTCACTTTCTGCAACCGATGATCCAACAGTTTACAGAGACAAAAGAGACCGCGTTAGAGAACATTTGTCACCATTTGACAGAAAAAATATCGCATCTCTTTCCAAAACAGTTGCCAAATTCGCAGAAAAGGGCGATAAAACAGCACTTGATATATTCAGGTATTCAGGTGAGAAGCTTTCGGAATTGGTTATATGTACTGCAAAAAAACTTACAGGTGAAATCCCTAATATTGTTGTGACGGGAGGACTTATTCATTCCCGCAAATTTTGGGCACCGAGTTTTGAAAATTCTATACTTAAGATCATTCCCGATGTTAAAATACACTATGTTCCGAGCGGACTTCTCAGAGGAACTTTTAAAATTGCCAAAGATTTATATGAGGAGGCAAAAGAAAATGATTGACTTTCCAACAGGATTAATAGTGTCTGCGCAGGCACTCGACGGGAACCCCTTCCGCAATTCTCAGGCACTTGCGCTTATGGCAGAATCTGCCGCTATCGGAGGTGCTTCGGCAATCCGTGCCAATGGTGCCGATGATATTTCTGCTATGAGTAAGCGTGTTTCTATTCCGATTATAGGTATTGATAAGAAGAAAGACCCAACAGGACGAACAGTAATTACCCCTGATTTTGAAGGGGCGAAAAAAATTTATGAGGCAGGTGCAAGCATTATCGCACTTGACGCAACCTTTTACCCAAGCGATATTGCGGAAGACCGCAAGGAATTGATCCGTCGTATTCACGAAGAATTAGGTATACCTGTTATGGCAGATATTTCAACATTTGAAGAAGCTGTCAATGCTGCAAAGATGGGCGTGGATGCAATATCCACTACACTGGCAGGATATATTCCCGGTGCACTACATACCGATGACGAACTGTATGTACCTGATTTTACGTTGTTATCCCAAATTGTTGCAGCCAAACTCCCGTGTAAAGTTGTGGCAGAAGGAAGAATATGGGGACGGGAGGATATAAGAGAAGCGTTTAATATTGGTGCAGATGCTGTTGTTATAGGAAAGGCTATTACAAATCCCATAGCAATCACGCGTTATTATAACAGCTTTATACCAAAGAAAGATGAGTCCGGTTACGTTCCTACCGAAACACGGAACCCACGTTCGGATAATATGGCAGATGGCCCAAGCGAGTCAATTTTGCGGATAATTCAAAGAGAGGATGCAACTGTTCCTGCGATTGTAAAGAGCTGTATACCGCAGATTGCAAAATTGGTTGATGCAGGAGTTGAATCTCTTAAAAAGGGTGGACGCATTATATACTGCGGTGCAGGCACAAGCGGTCGTCTTGCAGTTGCAGATGCGGCGGAATGCCCTCCGACATATGGTGTTTCAAGAGAAACAATAACAGCTGTAATTGCAGGAGGAGAAAAAGCCATCACTAACGCATCTGAAGGTTGTGAGGACAATCGAGAAGCAGGTATTGCAGCTTTTGAAAATCTAAAATGTACTGAAAACGATTTAATTATCGGAATATCTGCTGCAGGGCGTGCTCCATTTGTAGTTGCATTTATGGAAAAAGCCGGGGAGCGTGGCTGTAAAGTGGGAGCAATCGTCAACAATCTTGATACAGAAATGTCGAAATTATCTGATATTACAATAGAAGCGTTGACAGGTGCCGAAGTTATCAAAGGCTCTACCCGAATGAAGGCGGGAAGTGCCCAAAAAATGATACTGAATATGTTTTCAACCGCTGTTTTTGTTAAGATGGGCTATACATGGCAAAATTATATGACCCATATGAAACCCTCAAACAGTAAACTAAAGAAAAGAGCGGTGGCTATGATTTGCGAAATACTGAAGATAAAGAAAGATAAAGCCGAGGAGCTTTTGGTTTCTCATGATTGGGATATACATACCTCTTTGGTCAGCCACAAGAATAACAACAAATAATTTAACATAACTTTTAGAAATGTTGGCCCCTATTGACAACAGTGGTGAGCGGTTCACCGATAATTCAGAACGGCAAGCTTGTGGGCGCAGTTACTCACGTTTTTGTGAACGATCCAACTCGTGGGTATGGGATATTTATTGAAAATATGCTGGCGGAAGCTGAAAGAATTAAATAGCAAAAATGCTCACTTATACCGGATATAGGTGAGCATTTTGTTTATTCATTTTCGCATATTCGTCTAAAGTGTAGTTGTTTTGATATCCCTTGTTCATTTTTTGAATAACAAAAGAAAGTGACAGACAGCAAAGGAGCGAAAATTCTCTTTCGGGTTGTCAGAGGAGAACGGACAAACCTTGATGACAAATATCATACGGCATTTATTGCCGAAACACCAGCTATAGGGTATGTTGTTTATAAGTTTTTTACCGAAAAAGAAGAAGTCAATATGATTGAACTTTTATAATGTATTTATATATGCGGTTGGTGATACACCGATATGCTTTTTGAATACATTGGAAAAATAATAAACATTATCAAACCCGCACAATTCTGCTATTTGAGTTATTGAATATTTTTTTGTTATCAACAGTTCTTTGGAATAATCAATTTTCATTTTGGTTACATATTGAATCGGTGTCATATTACTTACGGCTTTAAAAAGTGTGATAAAATAGGAATAACTCAAATTGCACACCTTACATAACGCATTATAATCAAAATCAAAAGCTTTATAATTCTGACTTATATATTCAAAGGCAGGTGCAAGCTTTAGGCGTTGCGTGTTTGTGCGATATCTGTTCACATCCTGCAGGACTGCAATTATTTCATAAAATACAGACATCGCCCTTGCATAATAGTTGCTTTTTTTGTTTGACCAAATATTATAAAGTTTAATAAATTTATCACGAAGAATAGCGTAATCATACAAGCCTATTGGATATAAAGGCATTTCGGCATCTGTGTCAAAGTACACATCTATACAATACCCTGCTTTGAGACCGCGCACGGTATATTTGCCATTGAAATTTCCTTTTGGAAGATAGCGTATACTGTTTTCCTTGTCTAAAATGTCAACCCCGCAAAAATGCGTCTCTGATGAGCTTGAAACATAGAAAATAAGCTCATAAGTTTTGAGATTTGCAGAGTATTTTACGGTTTTGTTGTTTTTGGCAAAACTTTCGGACATTTCATATTTGCGTACGGAAATTATGCTTGAAATATTGGTTTTTTCATTTGTAAAAATAGCCATATTTATCACCTGTAATTATTCTAATCAATAAGCATATCAATGTCAAGTATTTATAGAATAAATTATAAATTATAAGTATTTTATATTGTAAAAACACTCTAATAATAGTATTATTAAGAAAAAACGCAAAGGAGTGTTTTATAAATATGACAGAAAGAATTGAAAGAATGGTTAAAGGGGTTTTAAAAAAATCAATCTACCCCGAACCAAAGTCGGTAGAATATGACAGGCAAGATTTATTTTTACCTGATGTAATACTTCAGACCAAAAGATTGTGCGATTATATGATAGCTCAGGATGTGGCAATTTCCGATGATGCAAGACTTATAGGGCAAATAAGATTTGATAATTGTCCGTATCCTTCAAACTTTATGGCACAGACGGGTGCTAAACATTTTCAGGAAATGTGTAGTTATTTTTATAACAAGCCTTTTGAAAATTTATGTACTCTTGAGTGGCAACACGCAACGCCTAATTTTGCCGATGTTATTGAAAACGGAATAGAAGGGATAAAAGAGCGCATAAATAAATCTCTGACAGAACATAAAGGCAACGAAAAAAAAGAAGAGTTTTTAAATGCTTGCCTTATGATGTGTGACGGAATAATTGCGTGGCAGAATAAATGCTTAGAGGCTTGTTTGAATTTAGCGGAAAGCACAAAAGACGAAGTAAGAAAAGAAGAGCTTCTTTTGATGGCAGAAAACTTAAAAAGAGTGCCCAGATATCCTGCAAGAAACTTTTACGAAGCTGTTCAGAGTTTATATTTTTGCTTTGACTTTTTAACTGATAGTATAGGCACACCTGACAGATATCTGTACAAATATTACATTAACGATATAAAAAACGGCACTTTGACAGAGGGAGAAGCCACAGAGCTTCTACAGGAACTTTTTATGAGAATACAAAGCTTCACCCGTGTTGAGAGCGATAATTTTACCCGAGGCGGAGAAAGTCATTTTTCTGTGGGAGGATACACTCTTGAAAAAGAGGATGGCTATAATGAGCTTTCTGAATTAATCTTAAATGCACTGATGGATATTCCGCTTTATATTCCGCAAGTTTCCTTGCGTTGGACACCCAAAACGCCATTTAAAACATTTCTTCACGTTATGGATTTAGCGAGAAAAGATACAAACAAGCGCATTGCATTTGTCAATGACGAACCAAGAATAACAGCGTTTATGGAAAATGGTGCTATCAGTTGGGAGGATGCTGTGAATTACACAATGGTTGGTTGCAATGAGCCGGCACTTCAAGGCGGAATGTGGTCAGGGTCAAGCTCAAGTAATCCGGTGCGTTGTTTAGAGTGCACATTATACGACAGACAAGAAGATATCATAAATGCCGAAAGCTTTGATGAGTTCTTTGAAATTTTTAAAGAAGAACTGCACAAAAAAATGGCGCGTAGCAGAGAAATCGACAATTATTTCAACTATGTTCGCTCAAAGGATATAAATGTACTGGGAAGCCTGTTCTTGAAAGGTTGTATAGAAACAGCAACTTCCGTCACAGGAGGCGGTGCTGTTGCAATGTCAGGACTTGGCGGTGGAGCCGGAATGGTATGTGTAATAGATTCGCTTTCGATTATTAAGCAGTTCGTATATGAAGAAAAAATTATTTCAATGAAAGAGCTTTTAACTGCTCTTGAAAGCAACTGGGAAGGTTACGAAGAGCTCCATAGCCTCATTTTGAAAAAGGGTAAATTTTTCGGAAATGATTATGAACTGTCAAACGAGGTTGCACGCAGATACACAACAGCTATTCACGAATACGCCAAAGATAAAACTAATATTTTTGGTAAAAGATATGTCGCAGGCAATCTGGTTGGATACAATCCTCATAACGTATTCTTTGGAAAAATGACAAAAGCAACACCTGATGGTAGATACGAGGGCGACCCATTCTCCGTAATAGGCATTTGTCAAAATGAAGGCAAGGATAGAGAAGGGCTCAGTGCTCTTTTAAATTCGGTAGCACAGTATGACCCGACACATCATTTTTGTGGTCCGTCAGTAACAAATGTAAATCTCGATGAATCTTTAATATATAACAACGAAAACTTCAAAAAAACTGTTAAACTAATCGAAACATATTTTAAACAAGGCGGTATTCACATTCAAATTAATACAGTCAAAAGAGAAGAATTGATTGCTGCAAAAGAAAATCCCGAAAAGTACAAAAGTTTGAGAGTAAGAGTCAGCGGTTTTTCAGATTATTTTGTAAATTTATCTGAGCCACTTCAGGA
>JAFYUY010000028.1 GCA_017549405.1 Clostridia bacterium
ATAATCCTTGATGTGTCTGTAACTTCTTGGCATAAAAATTCCTCCTATGGTATTTTTATTCTACCATAGGAGGATGTTTTTTTCAATTGTCTGTTTTTAACGGACTTGTGCATATGCGGGTGGATATTTTTATATTACGCAAGGTTTTCAAGTTAAATTGCAGTCACGTCTATAGCCTTTACCATTGCACCAACATAGTCGCTTTCGTTTGCGGATTGCATATGCAGATAGCAAAGCCCATTGGGGTGAGCGCCTGAGAGCGTTTTTTCTATTCTGAGGTAATCTCCCGCAGTAAGCGTTACGGTGTTGCGTTCACAATCAAATTCAAATACAAAATCCGTAAAAAGTTCGTTTTCGGGGTGCATATCCGGACGAAGATGGATGCTGAAATCCGCATAATACTCAACGGTATTGTCACAGGGATTCATCCAGTGATCGAGGAGAGATATACGCAGTCCCTTTCCGTTTTCGGGCAGGTGCGCAGTAAGAACGAGCTTTCCTTTTTTAATAACAGGGAAGTTCCACACCGCACCGCATAGGGGGTTTAAAAGTCTTGTATCTGCAGAGGAGGCTATATGAAGCACTTCGTGCTTGTCGTTTTCGGGACTCGGCAAAAGCAGTGCGCCCGATACTCTGTTGCATGCACAGTGCCCCACATATGAAAGTGCAGTTTCGGGTGTCTGACCTGGAAATCCACCGGAAATACTCTTCACATAGCTTTGGGTCGAAAGATTTGCCAATCCGTGAATAAAATCTTCGTGGCGGGAGGTCTCATAAAGCCAATTTATATCAAAAATGATTATTCTTCGGCAGGAGTAATGCTGACCGCATACAACAAGGATCTTGTTCATGGGAAGCTGCAATGCTTCAAACTGATGAACGCTTTTATCTCTGTCGCACTCGGGTCCGCCGTTTGAACGGAAATCGGCGGCACAGCGTATGGGATTCAGCACCATCTCCCTGTAACCGCGCCAGGTTTTTCCGTCATCTTCGCTTATGGCGCAATGGTTTGCATCGCGGTTGGTGAAAAAGTCTTCCCAAATTCCGTCCGCATCATGTACTTCGGGCAGAAGTTTTGTGTTGCACCAGAAAAACATTATTCTTCCGTCGGAAAGTTTTTTCAGAACCGGCATTGTGCCCGTGGAGTGGAAAATGCTTTTTTCGGGGTGTGTCCAGGTCAATCCGCCGTCAGTTGATGTGCAGGTGTAGTGAAAATCGGTCGATGTGCGGGATATAAGAAGCAATGTGCCGTCCGAAAGCTCTGTTACCGTCGATTCACGGTTGTTCTGCTGCCATCTTACCCCTTTGTGGGGCCATTTTTTCTCGGCATATGGGGCGGCGGGCAGATGAGTTATGTTCCATTCTTTACCATCAACCGAGGAGAGAACGGCATTATAAAAACAAGTGGGGTGCTCATCAAGACGATTTTCGTGTACGATGCAGATAATTCTGTTTTGCAAGCTTAAAACATACGGCAAGCGAAATTCCCTGAATTTTCCGGGGTCTGCTATCTTATACATTTCAGGCTCCGCATCATCGGGAGAATGACCGATAAGTGCAAAGGTGCCGTCCTGTGTGTTTTTCAACTTCACATACTTGTCAAGATACGGCACGTAGGTCGAGGCTCCCATGGCATTTTTGTCATCCACAAGATATCTTTTCCAAGAAAGACCGCAGTCGGTAGATTCAATGTAGCACGCTCTGCAATCGGTATCAAACACATGCTTTTTCATATAATGCCCGTAAGCGCGTATGGCACCATCACGTGTTATGCACAGATTATAGTAGGGGTCGGCATCGGGGGTGGCAACCACGGTGGGGGCATAGATGTCGGACAGCATCTTTCTGTCGTTTTCCGAAAGAGTTTTTTCCATTTTGTTTATATAAGAGAACATATAAAATCTCCTTTTCACGTTTTTTTAATGATACATCAAAAATCACATCGTGTCAATATAAATGCGGTTTTTTTTAAAGATTTTGAAGAAAGCACATATACATTGATTATAAGCTTTTGAATAATGGGGTTTATATGAATAATTACAACGCTTCATACGGCATATATGACAGATGCTACGGACTTGATTACATGAAAGGTTATTCGGGATTTCACGAAAACGAAAATGCGGTAACTCCCGCCATGTTAAAAAAATACTACGGTTACAGCAAGCGCTGTACGGGAGAAGGAATCACAGTGGGAATAGTTGCGGCATATGGGAGCGACACAGTCCTGCGTGATGCTGCAATTTTTTCTGATGCATTCTCGCTTTCCGCTCCGGATATAAGTATAGTTAAGCAAAAAGGCGGATTTGACGGCGCAAGGACCATAGAATGCTGGAAGATAGAAACTGCCGTGGATATTCAGTGGGTACACGCTTTTGCACCGAGAGCAAGATTAAAATGCTTTTTTGCGGCATCGGATGATTTTTATGAGCTTTTTGGCATGATCAAAGCGGCTGACAAAGAGTGCGATATTGTTTTATTGTGCTTTGGGAAAAATGAGTTTGCGGGTGAAACGGAATATATTCCGTTTTTTGAGAATTCAAACGCACTTTATGTCTGTGCGTGCGGTAACGGCAGAAAAACTTCTTTTCCGGCCTGTGCACCGAATGTGGTTGCCGTGGGTGGCACAAAGATATATTTTGATACATTCGGTGATGCGTTGGGAAAGGAAATTCCATGGATGCGCTCGGGAGGCGGTATTTCGGCATATTGCCCCATACCCGAATACCAGAAGGAATTATGCGGAATATATGAGTGTTCGCACGGGATGCGTGTTGTGCCCGATATGAGTTTTTTTGCATACGGCTCTGGAGGTGTTGCGGTATTTGATTCAGGAAAGGGGTGGTTCACCGCGAAGGGAACAAGTGTCTCAGCCGCCTGCGTTGCGGGGATTTGTGCTCTTGCGGCTCAAAAAAACAAAGAACTCATAAAAAAGAAAGCAAGCTTTTTCTATAAGCTTGCAATGGATAGCGATTATGTGAATTATAAAAGGGTATTTAACGGTATTTCAGATGGGGAAAACCGTGGATTTGATCTTTTGACTGGACTTGGATCTCCCGACATTTCAGCTCTTTTGTCTGCGATATAGTGCAGTTATTTGCCGTAGGCACGCTTTATTTCCATCATATCGCGCAGCATATCCTCGCGTTTTGATGCATCACGTAAAAGAGCGGATGGGTGATAAACAGCGCACATTTTAAACGGACCTTTTTTAAACCATATGCCGTGTTCTTGCGTTATTCGGAAATCGGGCTTTATAAGGCGCTTGGCGGAAACTCTGCCAAGGCAAACTATTATCTCGGGGGAGATAAGGCGGGTCTGCTCACGCAGAAATTCAATGCAGGCGTCCTGCTCGCTTTCTTCGGGATCGCGGTTTTTGGGCGGACGGCACTTTAAGATATTTGCGATGTACACATCTTCTCGTCGTATTCCTACTGCCGAAAGGTATTTATCAAAAAGCTGACCTGCGGCACCCACAAAGGGAATGCCCGAAAGGTCCTCGCTTTCGCCAGGCGCTTCACCGACAAACATGAGCTTTGCGTTTTTGTTGCCCGTTCCGAATACTGTATTTGTTTTGGTTTCGCACAGCGGGCAAGCTCGGCAGTTGTTGCAACGACCCTTGAGCTCTTCCCACATTTCGTTTTTTTCCATTACGTTCTCCGATAAAATGTATTTATATGTGTTTATAATATATTATATATCATTTTTTGATAAAAATAAAGAGCATTTTTGATCATCTTGTAAGTTTTTGCGCTGCATCATCACTGCATATGCAGTTGCAATACTCCGAAATATATGCAAGTATTTCGTCAGAAAGGGGTAATACATCTCCGTATTCCGACAAAAATGAAAGATCGGGGTGGGTAACAGGCTTTTTTTGTTTCATATATGACGGCAGTCGGGGTTCGTTGTTACATAGCAGAATGAAATTATCACCAAGGTTATATAAAGATGTTTTTCCGCTGAAACCACACATCAGGAGCCTTTTGCAGACAGTATACAGAAGCTCGCAGTTATAAAGAATGCATACCGTGCCGGCAGAGGTGTTTTTTCGGTTTTCGGCTTTGCATTCTTTTTTTGTGATAAACAGCTCGCATCCGCCGTCATTTCCCGGGAATATACGAACATAAAGCTTGCAGTTGCACGTGTCAAACCCGGTTTGGACATATGCAATATCAAGTATCTCCCATATAAAACGCTTTGTTTTTGTGTTGGAATAGTCGATACTCTGCGCCTCAAGACCTTTGTCTGAAAGATCGACTTTGCTTAATGTTACCTTTATGTTGTTGCTGTTTATATATGTAATGTCCATTTTGCACCTCGCAGATTTTTGTTGCATTACTATTATAATACTTTTATGCAGCTTTTGTCACCGCACAATTTAAGGCATTTTAGGCATATATTTGATATCGGTATGATATGAATAATTGTTAAATTTTTAATTAACGAACAAACATTGGCGGATATGTAAACAGTTTTGCAAAACGTGTGTTAAAAAGCGATTTTGAGGGGCGGGAAGGTTGAAATTTGAATGTTTTTGTAGTATAATAACACTGTTAAAATGTATTTATGTGCAGTTTGTACATAAAGCATGCTATTCTTTTAAGAAAGGAATTTTTTTATGGCAATTACATTTTCCGGCGGTATCCATGTGGATGGATGCAAGGGTACCAACACCAAGGCAATAGAAAATATGCCGGCTCCGGAATTCGTGGCACTGCCTTTGCAGCAGCATATCGGCGCTCCCGTTCAGGCTATTGTCAATAAAGGCGATTATGTGAAAATGGGTCAGGTGATCGGCAGAAACGATAATGCACTGTCGTGCCCCGTTCATGCCAGTGTTTCGGGCATTGTGGAACGTATTGAAACAAGAAATTCATATGTGGGTGCAGGTAAAACCGAATTCGTTGTTATTAAAAACGACGGTGAATATACCCTGTGTGACAGCATAACTCCTCTTGAAAAGAAAGTGACTGAACTTACCTGCGACGAGGTGGTGCACCTTGTGCGTGAGGCGGGAATTTCGGGAATGGGCGGAGCTACTTTCCCTGCGTATGCGAAAATCCAGTCTGCTGTCGGAAAAGCGAGAGAGATAATCATAAACTGTGCGGAATGTGAGCCTTTTATCACCGCAAACCACAGATTGCTTCTTGAACAGCCTATGGATGTTATCAACGGAGTAAAGATACTGCTTATAGCACTCGGTCTGAAAAAGGCAACATTTGCCATTGAAGATAATAAGAAAAACGCAGCAAAGGTTCTTGAAGAGTTGTGCTGCGACGACGAAATGTTCTCGGTAAAGCTTCTTAAGACCAAGTACCCTCAGGGTGATGAACGTCAGATAGTTTATGCTCTCAACGGAGTTCAGATACCGACTGGCAAGCTGCCCGCTGATGTGGGATGTGTTATATTCAATGCCGAGACCTGTGCTGCAATTTATCATGCCGTGGTGGATGGAATGCCGCTTATTTCAAGGATCGTTACTATTGACGGAGATTGCATAAAGGAATCAAAGAATCTCCGCATCCCGTTGGGGACCGCTTACCGCGATGTTATAGACTATTGCGGAGGTGTTACCGAAGATTTATCAAAAGTGATAAACGGAGGTCCCATGATGGGTTCTGCCCAGTGGGATCTTGATGCTACCGTTACCAAAGGCACATCTGCTTTGCTGTTTTTCTCCGCAAAGTATGAAAAGAAGGCGCAGCCATGCTGTATTCATTGCGGCAAGTGTGTGTCGGTATGTCCCATGCATTTGGAACCCGTTTATCTTGCGTTGTTTGCGGGAGCGGGCGAGCTTGATAAATGCCTGGAATACAATCTTATGAGCTGCATGGAATGCGGTTCGTGCTCGTTTATTTGCCCGGGCAATGTACCTATCGTTCAGTATATACGCGAGGCAAAGGACAAGATAAAGGCAAGACCTAAAAAATAATAATAGCGAGGTAATCTTATGGACTTCTTAAAAGTCACATCATCGCCTCATATGCGCCATGAAGATACAACAAGAGTCATAATGCTCGATGTGATACTTGCTCTTGTTCCGGCGCTTATCTGGGCAGTATATATTTTTGGCACAAGGGCGCTTGTGCTTACAATAGTTTCGGCGGCATCCGCTGTGATTTTTGAATTTCTGTATCGTCTGATAATGAAGAAAAGCGCGACCGTAGGAGATTTTTCTGCAGTTGTAACGGGTATTCTTCTGGCATATACTTTGCCGGTATCGGTTCCCATGTGGATGCCTGTTCTCGGCTCATTCTTTGCGATCGTGATCGTAAAGCAGCTTTACGGCGGGATCGGAAAAAATGTTGTGAACCCCGCACTTGCGGCAAGAGTTTTCCTTTTCCTTGCTTTTCCTTCCGAAATGGCAACATATACTTCACCTTTCACCAAGCTTCCTGCTTTTGCAAATGTTGGAGCCGATGTTGTTGCATCTGCCACACCTCTTTCAAACCTTAAAGCCGGAACAGCTCCTGACGAAAAGCTTATTGACCTTTTTATCGGTAACAGTGCGGGATGTATAGGTGAGGTCTCGATCCTTCTTGTACTTGCGGGCGGTCTTTATCTTCTTGTCAGAAAGACGATAACATGGCACATACCGGTATCTTTTATATTAACATCAGCGGTAATTGCATATATTTTCCCCGGAACGGGTATGGATGCTGTGCAGTATGTACTGAGTGAACTTTGCACGGGTGGCCTTGTTATGGCTGCTGTATTTATGGCAACGGATTATACCACAAGTCCCGTTTCCTCAAAGGGCAGAATAATTTACGGTATCGGTTGCGGACTTATTACCATGCTCATACGTAAATGCGGCAGTTATGATGAGGGTGTTTCGTTTGCCATACTTGTGATGAACTGTCTTGCATGGTACATAGATAAATTCACAAGACCGCGTGTGTTTGGAGGTGCAAAGAAAAATGAAAAATGATAAGAATCAAAGCTCCGTTTTTCTCTATGTACTCAACATAACGCTTCGCCTTGTGGCAATTTGTGCCGTGATAGCGCTGCTTGTTGCAACTGTGAATTTCTTTGCGGCACCCGTTATTCAGGCGAATAACGAAAAAGCAACAAGCGAGGCAATAAGCCGTCTTTTTGACGGTACCGATGTTGTCACAACCGAAATTGCCGTGACTATTCCCGAAACATATGTTGGAATTGTTGATACGATTTATGGTGTTGAGGATGCTACATCTGCAGAATTTCTGGGATATTGTACTTTGCTTTCACCCACAGGTTTTAAAGGGGAAGTAGACCTTATAGCTGCTTTTGATGAAGATGCTTTTATAAAGGGCGTGGAAATAACTTCCACCAATGATGAAACGAGCGGGATCGGCACAAAGGTAAAGGATGCTTCTTTTACCGAAAAGTTTATTGAAGTATCGGGTGAAGCTATTTCTACAAATGTGAAGGACTACATAATCTCGGGTGCCACAAAGACATCAAAACCCGTAACAGAGGCTGTTTTTGCTGCGAAAAATGTCATTTCCAGCATTGTTACAATCTGGCCGGGCGCTCCTGCTCCGGCAGCAGGGGAAGCGGAAAATGAAGAGACACAAAGGGAGGCGGATGAATAATGAATACTCTTAAGAAAATGATGAGAGCGGGTATTATTGACGAAAACCCGATTTTTGTTCAGCTTCTCGGTATGTGTCCCACTCTTGCTGTTACGACTTCTGCTTCAAACGGATTTGGTATGGGACTTACGGTTATATGCGTTTTGGCACTTTCAAACTTTCTTATTTCGCTTTTACGTAAGTTTATACCGCAGCAGGTAAGAATAGCGTCTTACATCGTTGTTATTTCGGGTGTTGTAACTGCAATCCAGCTTCTTATTAAGGCATATCTGCCCGAGCTTGATAAATCACTTGGTCTTTTCATACCGCTTATAGTTGTAAATTGCATTATACTTGCGAGAGCTGAGGCATTTGCGTCCAAGAATAATGTTGTAATGTCGATTCTTGACGGTATATTTATGGGAGCGGGTTTTACCATAGCACTTACGCTTCTGGGTATTATCCGCGAACTTATAGGTTGCGGAACCATTTTTGGGTTTGATGTATTGCTCAGATTCGGATATACTCCCATACTGTTCTTTGTGCAGCCTGCAGGTGCATTTATTACACTTGGAGTACTTATTGGGGCAGTAACCGCAATAAGAAACAAAACGGACGGGAGAAAAAAAGCACTGAAAGGAGATGAGGCAAAATGAGTATAACTGTTGCAGATCTCGGCTTGGGTGGAATTCTTTCTATCATTATCACAGCTGTTCTTGCCGAAAACTATATCTTCTCGAAATTTCTCGGCTGTTGTCCTTTTCTGGGACTTTCCGAAAATCCTTCAAATGCCCTCGGAATGGGATGCGCTGTTACGTTTGTAATGACTCTTTCATCTCTTATTACGGGACTTATAAACAAATACATCCTTGTGGTATTCGAGCTTGAATATCTTCAGACAATAGCCTTTATACTTGTAATTGCCTCTCTGGTACAGCTTATAGAGATGTTTCTTAAAAAGTCTGTTCCCGCACTTTATTCGGCACTGGGAATTTATCTGCCGCTTATCACAACAAACTGCGCCATACTCGGTGCTGCGCTTTTGTGTGTGCAGAACAGCTATGACCCGTTTGTTTCGGCGATATACGGCTTCGCATCCGGTGTGGGATTTACCCTTGCGATCGTTGTTTTTGCGGGAGTCAGAGAAAAAGTTGCTTTTGCCGATATTCCGAAATCGTTCAAAGGCTTCCCGATTGCCCTTGTTACAGCGGGACTTCTTGCAATGTCTTTTGCGGGATTCTCCGGCATTACCATATGAGCACGTGTGGCAGAAAGGATAGGTAAATACTAATGATTCAGATATTAACCGCTTTTGGCTGGTTTGCTGCGATTGCTGCAGTGCTTGGGTTGATCCTGGCTGTTGCTTCAAAAATATTCTTTGTGAAAATCGATGAACGTATAGAAAAGATAAAAGAATGCCTCCCCGGTGCCAACTGTGGTGGATGCGGATATGTGGGCTGTGAGGCTCTTGCTGCTGCTATAAGCCGCGGAGAGGCTCCTGTAAACGCCTGCAATGCCTGTACCGACGAGAATATAAAAAAGATATCTGAGGTCATGGGACTTGCTTCCGATATTGAAACTGTGCGTCTGCGCGCGCAGGTAATGTGTTCGGGAACCAATGACCTCGCAAAGAAAAAATATATATACGGCGGAGTTTCAGACTGTGTTGCGGCAAACCGACTTTCGGGCGGTGATAAGATATGCCCCAACGGTTGTATAGGTCTTGGAACTTGTGTCGATGTTTGCAAATTCGATGCTATAAAGGTAATAAATGGTGTTGCCGCTATAGACTACGAAAAGTGTAAGTCATGCGGCGCTTGTGTTGCAGCTTGTCCTAAAAAGCTGATAAGGCTTGTACCTGCAAATATTCCTTATTGGGTTGGTTGTATGTCTGTCGATAAAGGAGCTGTTACCCGCGGATACTGTGATGCGGGTTGTATCGGATGTAAGCTTTGCGAAAAGAAGTGCGAAGCAGGCGCGATAAAGGTTACAGATAACGTTGCGGAAATTGATTACACAAAGTGCACCGGATGCGGTGTCTGTGAAAGTGTATGCCCAAGAAAGATAATCTGGTCGGCATACAAAAAAACTAAGGTTGAAACAGCAGAACCCGCAGTTCCGGCAGTTGCCGAATCCGGCGGCGAAGCAGAAAAGACCGAAGCATGAGCACTTGTCGCCGACGGTATATTCGTCGGCGATTTTTGCAAAATTTTTGAAAGTGAGGCAGAGGATAAATGAAGATCAATAAAGCAGATTGCGTTCGGATTTTCGTGAGCGTTTTTTTGCTGTTTTTGTGCATTCGGTATTGGAGTATCGCAGAGCATTTTGCTGCGCTTGTGTTGGGGGCGGCGTGGCCGCTTATAATAGGTGCTGCCATAGCATATATAATAAATATTCTTATGACGTTATATGAACGCCATTATCCGAAATTTAAAAGGTTCAGATTCCTTCGCGAGAGCAAAAGAATGTTGTGCATTATTGCCGCAATAATTACCCTTGTTGCGATAATTTCGCTTGTTATAGTTCTTGTGGCTCCGCAGCTGACATCTTGCATAAAGCTTATAATCTCACTGTTTCCTCAGGCGATGTCTGAATTCATTATATGGCTGGATTCGCTTGATATCGTTTCCGATGATGCAATATCCATGCTGTCATCTATAAACTGGCAATCAAAGATCGGTCAGATATTCGGGGTGCTCACATCGGGAATAAGTAATGTTATGACAGTGCTTATGGATACACTGACAAAAGTATTTTCTGCGATCGTTACCGCTTTTCTCAGCATTATTTTTGCCATCTATCTTCTTTCGGGAAAAGAGCGTATAAGTCGGCAGGTATCTGCGGTGGCACGTCATTTTCTCAAAGAAAAGCTTTACAGCAGGATTTCATATGCACTGGGGGTTCTTAATGACTGTTTCCGAAAATATATAATCGGTCAGTGCACAGAGGCTGTCATACTCGGCGGTTTGTGCACACTTGGAATGCTCTTACTACGCATTCCGTATGCGACAATGATAGGTGCGCTTACGGCTTTTACCGCACTGATACCTATTGCAGGAGCTTATATCGGTGCCGGTGTTGGGGCATTTATGATAGTCACCGTTTCGCCGGTTAAAGCTGTTATATTCCTTGTGTTTATACTTCTGCTTCAGCAGATCGAGGGAAATATCATATATCCAAGGGTTGTCGGTTCCTCAATCGGTCTTCCGGGCATTTGGGTCCTGGCGGCTGTAACTGTTGGTGGTGGTATGTTTGGTGTTGCGGGAATGTTGCTTGCTGTGCCTGTTGCCGCAGCGGCATACAAGATGCTCAGAAATTATGTTGTGGTTGCAACAACTGAAAAGATTGCCGTGTGCGAGAATGAACCTTCATCCGATGAAGATGTTTAAGCAAAATAATTTCTATTGAAATTTTCAGATCGAGTATATTTGCGGAAAAGGAGATTTGAAAGAATGCTGCTATGAAAAGAACGATTTCTTTTATGATCATGTTAATACTTTGTTTTTCTGCGGTATCTTGCGGAAATGTCTTGAAGCAAGAAGAAAATAACGTTACAGAACAAACAGTTGTCAATAAAGCGATTAATGGAAGTGATGAGATCATAACCTTGCCGCCTGAACTTGTGATAACCAATTCCCTCCATGAAATATCAGCTATTCGCTGTGGATATTATTGGGAGCACGAAGATGAAAAAGGGGAGACGGTAGGGGAAACTTGCGATGCGGCACATCCGCTTGACTGCCGTGAGCTTTTGCCGACCTTTGATATCTTCTACACTACTCAATCGAGAATATCACCGGAAATCGCATATTTAATGTTTGATATTTGCCCCGACAAAGTAACCGTTACAAAATGGAATGAGGATGCCGCAGCGGATGAGTATGATAGCGGGCAAGCCGTGGAGGTATCTGTTACTGATGACGGATATAAGTACATCGAACTTTGTGATGCAAGTTTATATGAGATATATGCAGAGTGGGATTCCAAAGAAAAATATCGCGGGAATGCAAGGTATTCTTTTATTGCAAATCTTGTTCAGCCGATAATTGTTTCCGGTGTTGAGCAAAGCTTACCCTTTGCAGATTAAGTCATCTTTCATTAGTTTGTGCGAATACTACTAAATAAAAATAAAAGACTATGTTCTCGGTTCAGAGTCCATAGTCTTTTTGGTTTATTCAGATCAAATCTTATTTTTTAAGGGAAATCGCTTTCTCAGCAAGCTTTGCAAAATTTTCAGCGGTAAATCCGTACATTTCAAGAAGCTTTGCAGCACTTCCCGAACGTCCGAATTCGTCGTTCATGCCAAAGCGAACAACGGGAACAGGGCATTTTTCGCACACTGCTTCGCACACGGCAGAACCAAGTCCGCCTATGATGCTGTGTTCTTCGGCAACGAGGATCGCACCGGTTTCCTTCGCAGCTTCAAGTATTATCTCCTCATCAAGAGGCTTTATGGTGTGGATGTTAATAACACGTGCGCTGATGCCCTTGGAAGAAAGTAAATCTGCTGCTTCCATGGCAATGCTTACGGTAAGACCTGATGCAACTATTGTAACATCAGCTCCGTCACGAAGCTTCACACCTTTGCCAAGCTCAAATTTATATGTTTCTTTATCGTTGAATGTGGGTACTGCATATCTTCCGAAACGGAGATAGCAGGGACCGTTATGCAGAATAGCCGCCTCAACTGCTGCTCTTGCTTCTACGGCATCTGCGGGGTTTATAACGACCATTCCGGGAATAGTGCGCATAAGAGCAATGTCTTCGTTGCACTGGTGTGTAGCACCGTCTTCGCCAACGGAAATTCCTGCGTGAGTCGCGCCTATCTTTACGTTAAGGTGAGGGTATCCAACGGAATTGCGTATCTGCTCAAAGGCTCTGCCTGCAGCAAACATGGCAAATGAACTTGCAAAGGGGATAAGACCCGTGGACGCAAGTCCTGCCGCAACACCTATCATATTTCCTTCTGCAATTCCGCAGTCGAAGAATCTGTCGGGAAAAGCTTTTTTGAAGGTTCCTGTTTTTGTTGCTGCTGCAAGGTCAGCGTCAAGAACAACTAAGTTACTGTATTTTGCACCAAACTCCGCAAGGGCGAGTCCGTATGCTTCTCTTGTTGCTAATTTTTCAGACATAACGTTTCTCCTCCTTATGCGTCGATCTCGGCGCCGATCTTTTCAAGATCAGCCATTGCTGTGGCAAACTGCTCATCATTGGGTGCACTTCCGTGCCATGCAACGTTGTTTTCCATGAATGAAACACCCTTGCCCTTAACTGTCTTGCAAATAACGGCTGTGGGTTTGTCTGATTTCTTTGCGCTTTCGCACGCACTTGAAATTTCATCGAAGTTGTGACCATCAATAACCACAACATTCCAACCAAAAGCACGGAACTTTTCATCAAAGGGGGCGGGATTCATTACTTCTGCAACGGGTCCGTCGATCTGAAGACCGTTAAAATCCACAAATATGCAGAGATTTGAAAGTCCGTAGTGAGCGGCACACATTGCTGCTTCCCACACCTGACCTTCTTCGGATTCTCCGTCTCCGAGGATGCTGTAAACTCTGTAATTTTTGCCGCGGAGCTTGGCAGAAAGAGCCATACCGCATGCCGCAGAAATTCCCTGACCGAGAGAACCGGTGGACATATCCACTCCGGGAATATGCTTCATATCGGGGTGACCCTGAAGAATGCTGTCCGGCTTACGGAATGTCAAGAGGAGCTCTTTGTCAAAATAGCCCTTTGCCGCAAGAGCTGCATAATAAGCAGGGCACGTGTGTCCTTTGGAAAGAACGAAACGGTCTCTGTCCTCCCATGTGGGGTTTTTAGGGTCAATATTCATTTCTTCAAAATAAAGGTATGCCAATATGTCGGCAATTCCGAGGGAGCCTCCGGGATGACCGGACTTTGCCGCATGAACCGCGGAAACAGCGTTCTTGCGAATGTCAAGAGCAATTTTTGCAAGTGCTTTCTTGTCCATTTGAATAATTACCTCCTGTGTTCTCCGAAAACGATCGGGAAGATGTTATGTGCTTTTTTTCAATTTTTTCGTGATATCCGTGAAATACTCCGGCAATTCAGAAGTGAACTCCAGATATTCGTGTGTTTGGGGATGAACAAATCCTATTGTTTTAGCGTGAAGGCACTGCCCGCACAGCCTGAATTGATTCTTTCCGTCATTCGGCGCGTACACAGGATCACCCAAAACGGCGTGTCCCATATGAGACATATGCACACGTATCTGGTGAGTGCGTCCTGTTTCGAGCTTGAGTTCAAGCCACGTGTAGCCGTGGAACCGCTCAATTACGGAATAATGAGTGACAGCATTTTTGGAATTTTTTGTGGTGACCGCCATTTTTTTGCGGTCTTTGGGGTGGCGTCCTATGGGGAGATCGACTGTACCGCTGTCTTCTTTTATGTTACCGCAGACGATCGCATTATAAATGCGTGTAAAAGAGTGTTCTTTTATCTGTGCCGCAAGACCTGCGTGTGCTTCGTCATTCTTGGCAACTATCAAAAGACCGCTTGTGTCTTTGTCGATCCGATGGACGATACCCGGCCG
>JAFYUY010000029.1 GCA_017549405.1 Clostridia bacterium
AGCATAGTGGTTGACAGCGATAATCAATACTACTCAAACGACGAATATGGAGTTTTATTTAACAAGAATAAAACAACTCTTATACAGTACCCAATCGGAAATACAAGGCAGACTTACACCATTCCCGATAGCGTAACGAGCATCGGCAATTCCGCGTTCTATGAATGCAACATGCTTAAAAGTGTTGACATTCCCGACAGTGTAGTAACCATAGGTGATGAGGCATTCGCATATTGTCGCAGCCTCGCAAGCATTGATGTTGGTAACAGCGTTACAAGCATCAGCAATAAGGCATTTATGTGGTGCGGAGATCTTACAAGTGTTGTCATTCCTGACAGCGTAACAAGTATCGGCAATAAGGCATTTTATGCTTGTGACAGGTTTGTAAGCATAGTTATTCCTACCGGTGTAACGCGCATCGACGAAGATGCGTTCTATGGTTGTGATAATCTTACAATCTACGGTTATTCAGACAGCTACGCGCAAAGCTATGCCGAAGAGAACGACATACCGTTTGTTATCACCGGCGGCAACTGCGGTGAAAATGTAACATGGAAACTGATTGATGGTGTTTTGACAATATCGGGTGAAGGTGATATGAAAAATTACGCGACAGTCGAGGACACACCCTGGTATGAAAACAGAGAGTCTGTAACAAGCATCGTCTTTGAAACGGGGGTTACAAGCATAAGTCCCAATGCTTTTATTGACTTTGACAAAGTAAAGGAAATAAAAATCCCGCACAGCGTGACAAGAATCGGGGAAAATGCCTTTTCAAGCTGTGATGGCATTGAAAAAGTTATAATCGGCAGAGGTGTAACACATCTCCCCGACGATGTTTTCGGAAATTGCTTTAATCTGAAAGAAGTAACTATTCCCAAAAATGTCATTTCTATAAGCGATACCGCATTCAGACATGTTTTCAACTTTGTTATAAATGCCCCCGCCGGCTCTTATGCTCAAACCTACGCACAGGAAAAAGGGCATACATTTAACGAAATTCCCAACGCAAATCCCGGCGACGTAACAAGTGACGGCACGGTGAACCGCCAGGATCTTCTACGCCTTGCAAAGTACTTTGCAGGCTGGGATGTGGAGCTTGACGAGGCGGCAGCCGACGTTACGGGTGACGGAAGTGTTAACAGACAAGATCTACTCCGCCTTGCAAAATATTTTGCAGGCTGGGATGTAACTCTTGGCGAGTAAACGGAAAATATAAACAGCAGAACAATATAAAGACATACAAAAAAGCAGCTCCGTAAAAAAGAGCTGCTTTACTGTTTTATTCAGGCGCATCAACTGTCAAGATATGCTTTTTGACTGTTTTTGATCTTGCTCGGACTTGTTCCGAAACGCTTTTTAAAATCCCTGTCAAAGTGCGATTGGGTGTTATATCCCGAACACAGAGCCGCCTGAGTTACGGGCATACTGTTATATCTTATAAGATTTGCAGCATGGCAAAGGCGCAGATTCCGCACATATTCTTTATAGCTCACCCCGACATTTGCCTTGAACAGAGCTGAAAAGTAATTTTCGCAAAGTCCCAGTTTTTTTGCCGTATCTCGCATTTTTATATCCTCTTTGAAGTTCGAGTGAATATATATTATTGCCTTTTGAACGGGAGTGGGAAATCTGTCGTATTCCCGGAACGAAAGCTTGTTTTTCACAGACAGTATCACGCATTCCAAAAGCTTTGAAGACAACTCCCGCTCTTGCGCCCTCTTAATTATGATATCAAGCAAAGCGCAGGTTTCACAAAGCTCATCTTCATCGAGATATATGACCTTTTTCAGCAAACGGTGCAGGATATCCGCCGTATTTGCTCCCACAGAATCGAATCCGAACTGAAGAGTTATGAGCTCGCATGTGTCATCTGTCGCATATTCGTGAAAGTCTTCGGGTGTGGAAAAAGTTATCATACCTCTTTTTATTTCAAATTTTTCCCCGTTGCACACAGTACTCCCGCTTCCGCAAAGTACTACGTCCATTTCGTAAAAATCGTGGTAGTGCAGCGAGCAACACCCCGAAAGGATTTTCCGTTCAGCAAAAATGCTTCCGACGGAAAGAGTATTTTTCACAAGTCTGCTTTTGCTGTCCATAAAAGAAAAACTCCTTTTGTTTTCAGTAATTTAATATTGATTTTATTATACATCATCAAAAATATAATATCAACCTTAAATTATGCAAATTTTATCTTGGTTTTTGGCAAGCGGAAATTTTTAAATTGAACTATAATTGTTATACAAAATAAATTTGCTGACAGGAGTTTTTTTATGTTTGTATTCGGAACGCAATATCTTCGCGGTGCTACACCGAAAAGAGATCAATGGGAAAAAGACCTTTACAATATCAGAAATTACGGCTTCAACACCGTGCGCGCATGGCTTGTGTGGAACACTCTGGAAAAGGCTGAGGGTGAGATAGATTACGATTATCTCGACACTTTCCTCTCTGTGGCAAAGAAAAACGATCTTGATGTGGGTCTGCTTTTCCATTTACACGCTTGTCCCGCATGGGCGGTAAAAAAATACTCAAAGTATTTTTATGTAAACGAAGATTCACTCCCCTTTGAACCCGCTGTACGTCCCAACACCCCCGGCGGCGGATGGCCCGGCCTTTGCTTTGACAACGACGAAGTGCGCGAAATGGAAAAAGGCTTTATCGAAAAGGTGGTCTCCCACACCAAAAACTATTCCAATGTTGCTTTTTATGAACCCATGAACGAGCCGCACCAATGGATAGACCTTAAAAAATCTCCCTGCGGAGTCTTTTGCTACTGCGATGCTTCTGTGGCAAAATTCCGCACATGGCTTGAAAACAAATACACTCATATTGAAAACCTCAACAACGCATGGGGAATGTTTTACACATCGTTTGATGAGGTGCGTCCGCCGAGATGGTTCTCATCGTATTCGGATTACACCGACTGGCGTCTGTTTACTGTGGATAACGTAACCGAAGAAATAAAGTTCAGAACCGATGTTATAAAGGCAAACGATACAAAGCCCGTTATTGCCCACGCATGGGGTGGCGGTACTACCACTTGCCCACAGCTCGGAGGCATGGCTTTTGACGACTGGAAAAACGCAAAAGTTTTTGACAAATGGGGATACAGCGCATTCCCGAACACATCTGCAGACTGTGCTTCCCTGGGTCTTGGATGCGATTCCACAAGATGCGCCGCTGGCGGCAAGGAATACTGGCAATCCGAACTCACGGCAGGACTTGTGGGTACGGGACTCAATATAAAGGGCAGAATAGATGACAACACCTTTGACAAATTCTCCCTTGAATCCATCCGTCACGGAGCTACGGGACTTCTTTACTGGCAGTACAGAAAAGAGCTTTTCGGCACGGAATTCGGTGGATTTTCCATGGTGGATTATGACGGAGGCCCCACCAACCTTTCGCTTCGTGCATCCAAACTTTGCAAAATGCTGCAGGAAAACGAAAAGTCATTCAAAGAAGGAACCCAGAAGGCTGCCGAAGTGGGGCTTGTGTTCAGCATGAGGTCTTATCTCGCCGCATGGAGTGCAAACGACAAAATGGATAATAAGTTTGCCGTGGACTCTCTTTCGGGATACTACAAAATGTTCTGGGAAGAAAACATCACCACGGATATTATCCACGAAGAATTTGCAGAAGATCTTGAAAGATACCGTGTAATAATACTTCCTTCACCTTATGCCGTTTCACCTTCATTCGTTGCAAAGCTCAGGGAATATGTGAAAAACGGCGGAGTAGTTATCTCCGATCCGTTCTTCGGTGCTTTTGATGAGACCATGGCACTTTCTTCCCACGTACCGGGACTCGACACGCTTGAAATGTTCGGTGCGGAGGAGGATGACATTACAATACGGGAAAAGGTATTCCTTTATGATGGAAAAGAAAAGCTTGAATTCGCAGGTAACCGCCATCTTGAAACTTTCAGGAATGTTACGGGAAAAGCCTTGTACAACTATGAAGACGGAACTCCCGCTATTGTGGAAAACAACTACGGCAAGGGAAAAGCGTTCTTATCCGGCATAAACCTCGGACTTTGCTATTCCGCAAAAACGCTTATCAGCGATGATGTAATAAGCAAAGACACCGCAAACGCAAGTATATCTGCAAAAAATGTGGTTCTTGATATCTGTAAGCGTGCGGATGTCTGCGGTAATATATGCTCTGCCGAAAATGTTAAGGTTAGTTACATAAAGAATGATAACCCCGATACTCCCGATATAATCATACTCATCAACAGCGGTGCATCGGAGGCTACAGGTGCGGTAATGGTGGAAAAAGTTTATTCCGAATGCTGCGATGTGTATGAAAACACAAAGTGCGGTATAAGCGGAAACAAAGTGGAATTTACCATAGGCGCCGACAAGAGCGCAGTTATAAAACTCAATAAATAATATTTGGCGGTATATGACAAAAATTGACAAACGATGTGAATGTGTATATAATAACATTACAGTTTTTCTTTTGAAGGAATATACCGCCATGATATTTATAACCTTACTCCGTCATGCACTATCGTTTTTGTCGGATATAATATACCCGCCCGTGTGCTGTATCTGCAAAGATATATCCCGTGGTACACTGAGCGAAAAACAATCGAAAATAAACCTTGGCGGAAAGGTTTTTTCTGTCGGTTTATGCCCTGATTGCGCCGCAAGTATCGAAAGATCCTACGGTCCGTGGAAAAGACGTACGAGTATAAGAAACAACACTGCCTTTTATCTTTTTAATTACAGAGATGAAGCGGTGCGAAAGCTTATGCACCACGTAAAAACGTGCAAATGCAGATCCTGCCGCAAATTCTTTGCAAAAGCATTGGAGGAATGCCTTGATGTCATGCTTTCCGACGGGAGTGAGCTTACATATATCCCGCGCAGTCAGACACTTATGAAAAAATACGGTTTTGACCAATCGAAGTGTGTGGCTGAAGAATATGTCAGGCTGCATCCTGAAACAAAATTCAGGCAGCTTTTTATACGCAACGAGGGAATGTTCCGCAACACACCGCAAAAGCGGCTCAACAGAAAACAACGGCTTGAAAATGCAGGAAGATCTCTTTCGCTTGTCGGCAACACTCATTTTCCTCACAACGTTGTGCTGTTTGATGACATAATAACAACCGGTGCCACGGCAGATGCCGCATCGGCTTTGCTTGAAAAAGAAAATGTGCAGAACGTCAAGCTTTTGTTTCTTGCAAGCGCAAATCTTGTGAATTGAAATAATGTTGTTAAAAAAATGACAAAGTGTTGCAGATAGCTATTTTTTTGAATAAAGCTATTGAAATGGGAACCCCGATTAATTATAATAAAGTTAGAAATTTATTATTTTCTGGAGGTCATATAATGTCAGTTGTACGTTACGGAATCGTCGGAGTGGGCAACATGGGTTCGAGCCATCTCAGATATTTATCTGCAGGCAAGATCGAAGGCGCCGTACTCACCGCTCTCTGCGACATAAATCCCGAAAAGCTTGAGATCGCAAAAAAATATCTCGAAGAGAACCAGCCCGATCTTAAGGTTTCTTTCTATGAAGATTACAAAACACTTTTTGCATCCGGCGAGATAGATGCGGTAATTATTGCCACACCTCACTATTTGCATCCCACCATCGGTATCGACGCATTTGCTGCAAATCTCCATGTGCTTTCCGAAAAGCCCATCGGTGTTTACACAAAGCAGGTGCTTGAGCTTTATGAAGCAGCAAAGAAATCCGACAGAGTTTTCGGAATCATGTATAACCAGCGCACAAATCCGCTTTATCAGAAAGTCCGCGAAATGATAAAGAACGGCGAGCTTGGTGAGCTTAAGAGATGCATATGGATCATCACAAGCTGGTACAGAACCCAGGCATATTACAACTCCGGCGGATGGAGAGCAACATGGAAAGGTGAAGGCGGCGGCGTTATGGCAAACCAGTGCCCCCACCAGCTTGACCTTTGGCAGTGGATGTTCGGTATGCCCGAAACCATTCGTGCATCTTGCTATGAAGGCAAATACCACGATATAGAGGTTGAAGACGATGTAACTGCATTTGCAGAATATGCAAACGGCGCAACGGGTGTGTTTATCACCACAACAGGTGAAGCTCCCGGTACAAACCGCCTTGAGATCTCCGGTGACCGCGGCAAGATCGTTGTTGAAAACGACACACTCACTTTCACAAAGCTTGCAACTCCCGAAAGAGAATTCTGCTATACATGTCAGGAAGGATTCTCAACTCCTCAAAAGGAAACTTCCGTTATTGAGGTCCCCAAGAAACCCGATGGATTCCAGGAACACCAGGGTATCACTCAGAACTTCACAAATGCAATTCTCAAGGGCGAAGAGCTTCTTGCTCCCGGACTTGAAGGCATCAACGGACTTCAGATATCCAACGCAATGTATCTTTCCAGCTGGACAGATAAGACAATAAAGCTTCCTGTTGATCCCGATGTTTATTTTGAATATCTTAACAAGAAGATTGAAAATTCTACTTTTGAAAAGAAGAACGTTAAGGAGACAATTGCAAACGTTTCCGGAACTTATCACGTGTGATCCGAATATAAACTTAAGGAGCTTCGAAAAATCGAAGCTCCTTTTTTCATTTTGAAATACTGTATTTTTCTCTGTTATAATCCACGGTAACAGTTGTACCGTCGGAATATTTTGTGACAAAAATTCCGCCCGACACTTCATCATGGCTTTCAATAAACTGCATTTGCAGACGGCAGGTATTTTTGTACTCATCATATGCCTGCTTTATCTTTGAAACGCTGTATTTAAGCTGCTCATCCGTGTCGCACACCATATCTTCCTTGCCCAGCCAGTCGTCCTGATGGCTGCCCTCGAGGAATCTGGAATAGAAATAGAATGACGGGCGGGAGCCGTCCTCTATCACCTGCAAATGATTTTTCTCAGCTTTCACAGTGTAATTTACGGTATCGGTAGTTCTGTTATAAAGAATAATGCCGTGATAAACCATCTGCCATAGCGGGATGTGCTTATCTATCATTGCATCCTCCTCCGGCACCCACGAAACATAAAGACCGTAATCAAGATACTTTGAGGCAAAATCGAAACATCCCTCCGATGCAAAACCGCCGAAAAGTTCTGCGCTTCTCGCCATTATTTTCTCGTAGATCTCTAACGTATCCGCAGATGTTACGGGGTGTTTTTTGTCGTAACACCAACGCAACGGCACCACCGACAAAACATCAATATAATGAAGTCCTTCAAACCCCAAAGCACGCACTGCAGGAAGATCCCGCATTGCAAACTCATACGCTTTTTTCGGGCACAGATGATATTGTCTTCCCCCGCTCCATGCAACATCGGCACGGAAACTCATGTCACCGTTACGGTCTTTCACCACGATATCTTCGGAAAAATCCTCGGCAATACTGTAACAGTCTGTGCTGTTTGTGTGGCACACGATCCTGTAACCGTTTTCTTTGGCATAAGATATCAGTTTTTTCAGTTCCCGCTCACCACCGAGAGCCGGTTCCACGGGAAATATCTGAGGATATCTGCCGTCATGCCCGCTAACATTCCAGCCCACAAGGCATATCTGAGCTTTATCCACTCCCTGATTTTTAAGCTCGTCTATAATATCACGCACCCGACTGAAGGTACACGCCACCTTCATAGGAGGCTCGTTTTCGGGTGTCTGCTCCAAAACCTGTGCGGGTGCGGGTTTCCACCCCATACGTATGCGTATTTCGGGAGCCTGCATGGCATATCCAAGCGATCGATTGTTTTTTATTCTTTCCGCTAACGGTTTACACTGCCCACACGAAAGCTTGTAATTTCTGTATGCCTTCGCCATATCGCTGTATGTTGCATCCGGTTCGAGTTCAATATATCGCAAAGTTATATCGCAAAAAGGAACTGCACCGTAAAGATCGAACTTGGGATATATACGATATATACCATCACAAACTTCAAAAACAATATTAAAATCGTATTTGTATCCCTCGACTATCACAAGAACACAGCGGTCAGCCTTCTTTATGCCGTATATCGGCATAAGATTTTGCTTAAAAACCCTTTTGCCATTGCTCTTTCGGTTAAAGAAGCAAAGTCCGCTCCCCTTCCCGTCGAGATCCGCAATACAAAAATATCCCTCGTCCCCCGCTTTTGCAAAAAGGCTTTCGTCGAATATCTCGATGTATTCAAGTCCTTTTGGAATGTCACTCTTTTTGACAGTAATTGTGTTTTCACTTTTAACTATATTAAATTCTTTGCCGGTATTACTTAAAGCTTTCAATGTCAAATTTCCATTCCTCTCTTTTTCTGAAAGGTGTTTTGAATTTTTTGGTAAGCACACCCTTTTCCTCAAGATGTATATAGCATGCCACATCGCACGCTCTGCCGCAGATCGAGCTTTGATACATATGACCGACGGGAGGATAGAAATGAGTGCTGTCTATGATCTTACGCGCTTTTTCGGGTGACATTTCTGCCTCCCCCGCAATGATATCTATACGGTCTTCAAGCTCCGCAAATGCATCGGGTGGCATAAAAGGGTTTTTTGTGCCGTTCGCACCTTTATAATAGACCGAGCATTTCCACACATCGACCTTTCCTTCATCGCTTATGGCATTTCCGTGGCAAGCCGACCTGCACTTTCCGCAGTTATCGCAAAGGTGCGGTTTATAAACAGGGGTCTCATCAAACTCCATATCGGTAATTATGAAGCACAGACGCACCATAGGTCCGAATTCATCTGTAAGCAGCGTTCCGTGAAAGCTCTTTTCTCCAAGTCCGCATTTTACTGCAGTATCAACAAAATCAAGCTGCGTTTCGTTAACTTTTCCGCGGTAGATGGCATCATATGAAATTTCGGGGTTGGTGCTGTCATCTTCTGCCATTATCTGCTGGTGGCGTCGCTGGGGCAAAGCGGTAGCTCCGTTTTCTTCGATGAACATCGAAAGCCTGAGAAGTGCTGCGGGCATTACTGTTTCTTCCATATTTGTAACACCCATTGTGGAATACTGATAATAGGTAGAGCCTTCTTCAATGCCACGATAAGCTCCTCTGAGTACTCGGAAAGCAAGACCTATAACCGTTTTTGCATCAGGCATAAGGCGAAATATCGGAGAATCTTTTTCAAATCTTCCGGATGAAGCAAAGCCTATAATATCCGCACCGCATACCTTTGCAAGCTCGCAAAATCTCTCTTTCATTTTAAAGCTCTCCTTTCAGATGTTTGTAACATGCAATATCGCACTTTTTGCCGCAAAGGCAGGGTGCATATCCCCAGGGAGTGTTTGGCAAAAAGTTTAGTTTGCCGTATATTTCCCTTGCGGAATCGGCATTAAAACGCTTTCTGCCGTTTATAATGTCTTCCCTTTCCGGATGGTCTTTCAAAAAACCGTCTGTCATAAAGGGATTGGATTTATGTGCACCTTTATAATAAACACTGCATTGCCATGTATCAAGCCCGTTATCATCTATGGCATTTCCGGGACACGCAGCTTTGCAGGCACCGCATTTATCGCATACAGATTCATGTAACTGTTCATCACACTCCAGCGGCATATCAGTGATTATGAAGCAATAGCGCATAAAAGGACCATACTCGCGGTTTATAATTTTACCCGAGAGTCCCACCTCTCCGAGTCCGCAAGCACGAGCTGCCTTACCGAAATCGATCATAACGTCAGGTGCGGGTTTATCGGGAGAGACCGCCTCGGCATAAATAAGCTCATATGTATCCACCATTTCGGGATTGGTGGTCTTGTCGCCTTTTATACGCAGATTGGGCACAGATTTTTGGAGACACGCATCATACCCCTGATCTTCTATGATTCCGCCCATTTTAAGCAGAAATATCTCCGCCATTTCTTCATCTATGAGGCGCACACCAACATTTGTATATGTATAATACTGAGAACCGTTTTCCATTGCCGCATAAAGTCCTTTCGGAACGGCAAAACCGAAACCTATGATACATTTTGCATTGGGCAATATCATTTTAGGGTCACGCTGCGGGTTTTCTTCATCATAAATTTTTCCTATCCTGCAAATGGTTGCTCCAAGCTCTCTTGCTTTTTGTTTTATAAATTCCGCTGTCACGGGTAACACTTCCTTTCGGTATTCTCTGCGCTCGTATTGCTGTTTTCTATAACCACAACATAAGCATCGGGACTTACGACTATGTGGTGCCACATACCTTTTTTAATGTTGTAGACCTTACATTTTTCCATAACATATTCTTTTTCTTCTTCATAAAGCACCGCACTGCCTTCAAGTAACACAAATGCTTCATCGGTTTCAAGATGACGCTCATCCCCGTTATGGGCAGAAAAACGCTCACAATAGCGGAGCATACCTATCTTCCACCCCTCAAATTGCATGAGGACTTTGAAGCCTTGTTCGTTAAATTCAAATATTTCCACTATCTGTCAAGCCTCCAAGCCTTCTTTTTACGCAGAGGTTCGTTGAATCTGCCTTCCATGCAACCGCCTTTTTTCTCGAGAACAGAAACGCAGGCGCGTATGCAACCGCCGCATTTTGCCATGTTATAGCCTACCCAACTGGGGAAGTATTTCTGAAGTGCAGTATAGACCTTCATTATCTCCTGCTCGTTTGCCACGGTCTTATTATCTTCCATAAGATCGAGCGCACCGTTTTCATTCTTATCCCACACTTCTTTTGGCACAAAAGGATTATAATATCTTCCCGCATGGGTATAAAAGGCATAGCAACGCCACATATCAATATCGCCCCATTCAATGGTCTTGCCCTCAAGAGTGATCATGATTTTTTTACCTGAATCTATTGAGGGAATGCATCCCCCGGGACATTCGCGCACACACGCTCCGCATCTGCGGCAAAGGGCGGGGCCGTCATATATTTTATCGTATTCGTCAAACTCCGCATCAGTAAATAAAAACGCCACTCTCTGAAGAGGACCGAAATCGGGAGTAAGGAGCATTTTGCTCCAGCCTATCTCGCCAAGACCGCAGGCAACAGCTGCTATTCTGAACTGGAACTGAAGGTCAGGTGCCACTCCGCCCTCGCGTGCGGGACGGGTAAACTGCACACTGCGGTGATGTGCCGTGTGAGTCTTGGCATTTTCATTTATTTCTATCTGTTCCTCGGGCGAAAGAGTATTTCCCTCCGAGCCATCCATATCAGATACTACTCCACGTGCACCCGTGTTGCGATATACAAAGGCTTCGTAGCCTTCATCTTCGATCACCTTTCCCACATGGTAAAGGGTTGCGGGGGCAAATATTTCGTTTATTCCGCCGTATGCCATGGATGGGTACTGATAAAACTGCGTACCCTCCTCGATACCGCGCTGAACACCGCGCGGTATTCTGAAAACAAATCCTATACAACTTTTTGCTTCCGGAAATAAAAACTGCGGGTTCATTTCATCCGGAGCACCCGAAAATCTTGTCATCGGTGAAATGCCGCACATATCTGCACCCGCGGCAAGGGCGGCTTCTTTTATGAGTTTGCTGCTCAGCATAGGAATCCCTCCTGTGTATCAAGTTTTATAAGTTTTAACGGGTCGCCGTTTTCAATAACATATGGGTAAATGCTGTGCTCGGGTTCAAGAAGTTTTAATATATCACCCGAATATTTCGCGTTAATATAGCTTGAAAGAACAAGCCGTGGGTTTTTATGCACGCGCGTGGCAAGTTTTGCTGCCTCAAAATACTCTGTGTATTTTTCAATATCCTCAGGCCGCACAAAGTTTGTATAATTTATAAGCTTTTTGTAGTTTTCTTCGTTTTTCAAAAACTCGCGGCATATGCCGTTAAAGCTGTAGGCATTGTCCATTGCGGCAATATCCCGCTCATGCGCCACAAGATTATCGTGGAAATTATGAGCCGAGCAAAAGTTCAGACATCCGCTGTTGGCAAGCATAAACAGCTTTTTCCCGTGCACGCTGCTCCATTCGTAAAGTGGTTTTACAGCAGAAAGGTTGCGGTTAAGCTCACGCTTTACATAATATCCGTCAAAATACTGTGCAAGGTATTCCATTCCCTCCACGCTGCCTATTTCCATATTGACAGATGCCCGTGTGGCAACACCTTCAAAATTTGCTTTTATGAATTTTGCAATAAGGGGCGATGTGGTGGTTACGGAATCGAGGCGGTAGTTTGTTTTTATATAATCCACTGTATCCCCAACCGAATTAAAAAAGCTTTTTGAAAGGCTTTCTTTTCCGTAACAATTCGCATTGAACAAAATATTCAAAGGAATTCCCGCATCGCAAAGGGTGCGCAAATTTTGCTTTTGTATATCAATAAGCTCCCATGGCAAAAGCTCTGCGTCATTTGTCTGACTGCTTCTGCCGTTTGGAAAATCCCCCCAGGAAAAATACACTTCGTAAATGCTTTTTGCATTTTGAGCAATAAGATCCGTAAATGCGGGGTCGTTTTTCGGCAAACCTACGGAAAATTTCATAAAACAAACCTTCCCAATTTTATTTTTCATATTGATTTTACCATTAAAACATGCTAAAATAAATATATAAAACAAACCATAAATATCAAAAAACAAACATTTGAGGTGTAACATGAAGCTGTGTGATACAAACCCGTTTATCCGCTTTGCCTGTGTTATAAGATATCAAAGCGAAAAACGTCTTGTAAATGTTTTTGATTGCAGAATGTTTTTTGTAATGTCAGGTAAATTGCAGATTGCCGCAGGCGAGCGTGAATATGTAATATCCGAGGGAGAATCATTTTATTGTCCGGGGGGCAGCGTGTATACAGAAAGCTCACCGGACGGGTGTCTTATTTCCATGATAAATTTTGACCTCACACAAGCAAGGCGGGAAATTTCCGAATGTTGCCCGCCTGTTATAGTTGCCCCGTCGCAAAAAATGTTTGAAAACACAGAACTTGTGGAAGACTGCAATTTTCTGAACACCCTCTCATTTTTCGGTTCGAACACAGCGGTAAATAACAAAATATCTACTGTGGTACGGGAATTCTCGGAAAAAAATGCCTTTTACCGCGAAAAAAGCTCCTCCGTAATGAAAGAGCTTTTTGTTGATATATACCGCGGTGAACAGCGAAAAAATGACAGTTCTTTCGGAGCGTTGGAAAAAGTGACGGCATACATAACGGCAAACTACGGTTCAAAGCTGTGCAACAAAGAGCTTGCCGAGCTTGCAGGATATCA
>JAFYUY010000030.1 GCA_017549405.1 Clostridia bacterium
ACGTTTACTCCGTCATCAAAGGGGGCAAAGCTCGGGACCATTCCTGAAGTTCCAAGTCCGCCAAAACACCCCGTTGATTCTGCAAGGAAAACCGTCTTCCCGCCGCGTGCCGCAGCTATTGCCGCAGCAACTCCCGCAGCACCGCCACCGGCAACAAAAACATCCACATCATATTTTTCAACAAGCGTTTTTTGATATATCATAACCTGTCTCCTTTTAAAGAAAGGCGAAACTTACGCTTCGCCTTTTGTTATATAACGCTGAAAAGAGCTTATTTTTTCGGGAATATCTTTTCAATTCCGCCCATATAAGGTCTGAGAGCTACGGGAATATTAACGCTTCCGTCTTCGTTAAGATTGTTTTCAAGGAATGCAATGAGCATTCTGGGGGGAGCAACAACTGTGTTGTTGAGAGTATGAGCAAGATACTTGGAATCCTTGCCGTTTACGCGTATCTTAAGTCTGCGTGCCTGAGCATCTCCGAGGTTGGAGCAGCTGCCCACTTCAAAATACTTTTTCTGTCTGGGTGACCATGCTTCAACGTCAACGGATTTCACCTTAAGGTCTGCAAGGTCGCCAGAGCAACATTCAAGAGTTCTTACGGGAATATCCATGGAGCGGAACAGGTCAACGGTATTCTGCCAGAGCTTATTAAACCACTCGGGGCTTTCTTCGGGCTTACATACAACTATCATTTCCTGCTTTTCAAACTGATGGATACGGTAAACACCGCGCTCTTCTATACCGTGAGCACCCTTTTCCTTGCGGAAGCAGGGAGAATAGCTTGTGAGAGTCTGAGGAAGCTGTTCTTCGGGGATTATCTGATCGATAAACTTTCCTATCATGGAATGCTCGGAGGTACCGATAAGATAAAGGTCTTCGCCTTCGATCTTATACATCATGGCTTCCATTTCCGCAAAGCTCATAACACCTGTAACAACATCGGAACGGATCATGAAAGGAGGAACACAGTATGTGAATCCTCTGCCGATCATAAAGTCACGCGCGTAGGAAATAACAGCCGAGTGAAGTCTTGCGATATCTCCCATAAGGTAATAAAAACCGTTACCCGCAACGCGTCTTGCACTGTCAAGATCAATTCCGTCAAAGCGTTCCATAATGTCGGTATGATAAGGAATCTCAAAATCGGGAACCACGGGTTCACCGAACTTTTCAACTTCAACGTTTTCGCTGTCGTCCTTGCCTATCGGCACCGAGGGGTCGATTATCTGGGGAATTATCATCATGATCTTCTTGATTTTTTCCTGATATTCCGCCTCAAGCGCTTCGCATTCCGCAAGACGTGCCGCCTGCTCATTTACCTTCTTTTTCATTTCTTCAGCTTCGTCTTTTTTGCCCTGACCCATGAGAGCGCCAATCATTTTGGAGCATTTGTTTCTTTCGCTGCGAAGTCCGTCTGCTTCAAGCTTTACAGCTCTTGACTGAACGTCAAGCTCGATAACTTCATCCACCAGGGGAAGCTTTGCATCCTGAAATTTGTTTTTGATATTCTGCTTTACGATATCGGGATTCTCGCGCAGAAATTTAATGTCGATCATTTTTGTTTCCTCCGTAATATAAAATAGTTTCTTAAAAAAAATAAAGTCCTCTCCCAAAACCATGGGACGAAGGACTCCGTGTTGCCACCCAAATTGCGATGCTTTGCACCGCCGCTTGAACGTGCTGTACGGGGCACACCCCGGGACTCATCGCCCCATGCTCTGAAAGCGGAAAGGAAGTTGCCATCACCTGCTCGCACTAACCGCAGGCTCTCTTAAAATGCACAAGATCCGATTCTTTCGTCAACGCAATTATAAATATATATTTATTATAACACATTTTTGAAAAATTGCAAGGGAATTATGCAATTTTTAACCGAAAAAACACATTTACCACCAACAATTTACGAATATTTAAGTAATAATCATTGCAATTAAAGTAATTTTACTGTATAATATAATTTATATTTTTATTGAAATGAAAAATTCGGAATCGGAGGTCGCAGAAATGACGTGCTCTGCAGGAATTCATATACTGACCGACAGAAAAGCAAAAATACTGAACGCACTGAAAAGCTCTTTGCATGATGCCGAGAGGCTCTCAGAATTATCGGAAATAAAAAATGCAGGCGAGCAGATTTCAAACGACAGCTTTAAAAAGCAGTTTGACGAAATAAACGAAAGCTTTGGCGATGCATTCTCACAGAATACCGCAATTGTGTTATACGATGACTACATTTCGCTCGTTTACGAAGAAGCCGATCTTGACACGATACTAAACCAGGCGATGCAATATAGCGAAATCTTTGGAAGACCCGTTTTTTTCACAGCTACGCCTGACAGCGACACTGTTTTATTCGGTGCCGCAAAGGACGGCAAACTGCAAACAAAGCTTTATTTCGGCGAATACCTTGACGAATTCGGGCTTGACCCCGAAAGAATAAACATGGATCTCCTTTCCTACATATTCAATTCGAGAAATCTTACCGATCTTAACGAATGTGTTTCGGCATCCGATGTTATTTATGCCTTAGAGGAGGATTACGGGATATTTGCCGAGCTTTCCCCGCTTTCCATGCCGCTGTTTGATGACAAGTACAAGGTGCTTGAAAAAAGTACCACGTTCAGCGTATATTCGGCACTTTAAACACTTATAAAGAAAAAGAGGAATTGTTTTGGAATACACATCAGCATCAGTTGATATAATAGTTGTCGGTGCGGGCCATGCAGGAATAGAGGCTGCCCTTGCTTCCGCACGGCTTGGATGTAATACCGTGCTTTTCACACTGAATCTTGACGCGGTGGGAAATATGCCCTGTAACCCTTCTATAGGCGGCACAGGCAAGGGGCATCTTGTCTTTGAAATAGATGCTCTGGGCGGTGAGATGGGCAAAATTGCCGATAAAGCCTGCCTGCAAAGCCGCATGCTCAACCGCGGTAAAGGTCCCGCCGTTCATTCTCTGCGTATGCAGGCGGACAGAATACGTTACCGTCTTCTTATGAAGCAGACTATCGAGCAATGCAAAAATCTTTCGCTGATACAGGCGGAGATCACAGATATCAGAAAATGCGATGACGGCACCTGGAAGGTAGTTACCCGCCTCGGAGCCGTATGGAGCGCAAAGTGCGTCGTTATATCATCGGGAACTTATCTTTCCGGAAGCATCATTGTCGGGGATGTTTCTTATTCGGGCGGTCCCGACGGTATGTTCCCGTCGGATATACTCTCGGAAAACCTCCGAAAGCTCGGTGTACCCTTAGTTCGTTTCAAAACGGGAACACCCGCACGCATACATGCTGACAGTATAGATTATTCTCAGCTTGAAAAGCAAAGCGGAGATGATATCCCCGAGCATTTTTCGGGGAATGAGGATGAGCTTGAAAACATTCCGGATCTCCCCTGCTATATTGCATACACCAACGAAACCACACACAAAATAATCCGCGACAATCTCCACCGTTCGCCCTTGTATGCCGGCATGATAAAGGGTGTCGGACCAAGATACTGCCCAAGCATCGAAGATAAGGTGGTACGTTTTGCAGACAAGACACGCCATCAGCTTTTTGTTGAACCCATGGGGCTTGACACAAAGGAAGTTTACCTTCAGGGGTTCAGTTCTTCTCTTCCCGAGGACGTTCAGCTTGAGATGCTCCATTCCATAAAGGGCCTCGAGAACGCTCTCGTCATGCGTAACGCATATGCAATAGAATACGACTGCACAGACCCGCTTGCCCTTGATGCATCACTCGAATTCAAGGATTTCCCGGGGCTTTTCGGTGCGGGTCAGTTCAATGGTACCTCAGGCTATGAAGAAGCTGCGGCTCAGGGACTTATTGCGGGAATAAATGCCGCAATGCGCGTTCTCGGACGCGAAAAAGTGACACTGTCGCGTGATTCCTCGTACATCGGTACCCTTATTGACGACCTTGTTACAAAGGGTACCAACGAGCCTTACAGAATAATGACTTCCCGCTCGGAATACCGCCTGCTTCTGCGCCAGGATAACGCAGACAGACGTCTTACAGAGCTCGGCAGAAAGATAGGTCTTGTTACCGATGAAGCATACGAAAGATATCTTACCAAGAAAAAACACATAGACGACGAAGTAGAGCGGATCAAAAACACAAGCTTCGGTCCTTCTCCGGAACTTGATGCCCTTCTTGAAAGTTGCGGCTCGGCAAAAAATGTTCATGGAATAAAAATGGCAGACCTTTTGCGACGCCCTGAAATAACATACGACCTTCTTGCAGCGGTAGACAAAAACAGACCTTCCCTTTCACGCCGCGAAAAGCAAGCCGTGGAGACCGAAATAAAATACGAGGGTTATATCAAGAAAGAGCTGGCAGAAGCTGCACGGTTCGGCAAACTTGAGGAAAAGAAGCTTCCCGCAGATATCGATTATTATTCCATCCGCGGAATACGTGCGGAAACACAACAAAAGCTCACAAAGTTCCGCCCCGTAAACATCGGACAGGCATCCCGCATCTCGGGTGTGAGCCCTGCAGACATTTCCGTGCTTCTGATATACCTTGAAAGCCTTCGCGGCAAAGAGGAAAAGGAGGATTAACGATGCCTCTTGCAGACAAAATACGTCCTTCCACCCTGGACGACGTGGTGGGTCAACAGCACCTGCTCTCGAAAGACAGTCTTTTCAGACGTGTTATAGAATCGGGAAATGTGCCAAACATGGTGTTTTTCGGTCCGTCAGGTGTCGGAAAGACCACAGTTGCGGAGATAATTGCAAAAAGCACCGATAAAACATTGCGAAAGATAAATGCCACCAACGCATCTCTTTCGGATATAAAAGATGTATGTGCCGAAACGGGTTCTGTGTTTACATCGGACGGTATACTTCTCTACATTGACGAAATACAGTATTTCAACAAAAAACAGCAGCAGTCTTTACTTGAATTTATTGAAGACGGCCGGATAACCCTCATTTGCTCCACTACAGAAAATCCGTATTTTGCAATATATCCCGCCATACTCTCCCGTTCAAATGTTTTTGAATTCAAAAGTGTGGATAAGGACGAGACCAGGCGCGCCCTTTTGCGTGCATACGGCATTCTCTGTGAAACATATAAAGTTTCCGATGACAGCGGAAAAGACGCGGCTCTTGATCTTATCGCATCCTCCTGCACGGGAGATGTTCGACGCGCAATCGGAGCTTTGGAATTGTGTTTTCTCGGCACAGGGGGCGCTCTCACGGAAAAAGCGGCATATGAGGCGATAGGCGATTTTGCCCTTAAGCTCGACCGCGACGGCAACGAGCATTACGATCTTCTTTCGGGACTTCAGAAATCAATACGCGGTTCCGATGAGAATGCCGCGCTGTTTTACCTTGCGCGTTTGCTTGAAGCGGGTGATCTTCTGTCACCTTGCCGCAGGCTCCTTGTTATTGCCTCCGAGGATATAGGTCTTGCATACCCCATGGCGGCAGTTATCGTAAATTCGCTTATAGACAACGCAAAGCAACTGGGACTGCCTGAGGCGCGAATCCCGCTTGCTCAGGCGGTTGTAATGCTTGCAACTGCACCAAAATCCAATTCCGCTTATCTTGCTTATGATGTGGCGGCAGAGGATGTGAGAAGCGGAAAAGGACTAAAAATGCCCGACTATCTGCGGGATTCCATGCAACCCTCGGCAGAACGCAACAAAGCTTATGTTTACCCGCACCCTTATCCCGGGCATTACGTTATTCAACAGTATCTCCCCGATGACATTGCTGACAGAAAATACTACGAATTCGGCGACAACAAGACCGAACAGGCGGCAAAGGATTACCGCGAGTATATAACAAAAATTGCAAAAGAAACAAAAAAATGAGTCGTACGACTCATTTTTGCTGAAAGGATTGAATAAATATGTTCGGACTATTGGGTGCCACGGTAAATGCCGCCGCAGTTCTTGCAGGAGGTCTTATCGGACTTATGATCGGCAAAGCCCTTGACAAAAAGATCAGCGATGCCGTAATGACAGGACTTGCCCTTGTTGTTATCTATATAGGCATTTCCGGCGCATTCAAAGGAAACAACACCCTTGTGGCAATAATCTCCATTGCCGCAGGTGCCGTTATCGGCACTTTACTTGATCTTGACGGAGCAATTATAAAACTTGGCAAAAAGCTGGAAGATACCGTTTCAAAAAACGGAAACGGAAACATAGCCCGCGGCTTTGTTTCTGCAAGTCTTTTGTTCTGCGTGGGAGCCATGTCAATAACGGGACCTCTTGACAGCGGACTTACGGGCAATCACACCATTCAGTACACAAAGGCCCTTCTTGACGGCATAGGCGCTATAGTATTTGCGTCAAGCCTCGGTGTCGGTGTGCTGTTCTCTGCCGCTTTTATATTTGTTTATCAGGGATCGATCACCTTGCTTGCGGTATATATCAAGCCGTTTTTAAACGAAACCGTAATAAACGAAATGACCTGCGTAGGTTCGCTTCTCATTATGGCGCTCGGACTTAATATGCTCGGAATCACAAAAATCAAAGTGATGAATTATATCCCCGCGGTATTTCTTCCCATATTGCTTTGCATGATACCCGCTTTCGGATAATTATTTAAAAAGCCTGATTCCCGAAAGAACAGGGTATTCAATAACTGTCCCCCGTGATGCATTTACCGCACCGTAAAGCTCCATTATAAAAATTATCAAAGTAAAAAGCGACAGCGGCAAAGACAAAAGCCAGAAAACACTTGCAATAAGTGAGCACACCACAAGAGCTACACTCAGCGCAAACCCCTGGTTGGCATGGAATTTCGCCACAGGAGAACGACTTGCAAAAAGCACGGGAACAAAAAACAAAAGCGGTATATATGCAATAAGACAAAGTATTCTGTTCTTTTCTCTGTCTTCATATGCAAAAGTTGCGGATATATCATTATATAAAAATCCCATAAAAACTCCTCTTAACTGAAAATATAATATCCGTCCCATCGCAAAGCCCCTGCGGATACCGAGTTTTGCTTTGCAAAACCCCCTGATATTGATATTATATATTATATGGAACCATCAAATCAATAATTTTTAGGAAAATTTTTCCGTAAAACCGAAAAATATCCGACATTTTTTGTTTTAATTCAATAAATATGCAATTTTTGAAAAATAATTCAAAAAAACACTTGCATTCTTTGCCCGACTGTGGTATAATATAAAACGCTGAATAAATGCTGTTCCCAATCGGGAATGCATGATTAAACTTTGTATAATAAAGGAGGGTAACTCATGAAGGAAAATCTCCATCCGGAATATAAGGAAGTAACCGTTAAGTGCGCTTGCGGCGAAACCTTCGTAACAAGATCCACAAAGGACGATCTTCGCGTTGATATCTGCTCTAAGTGTCATCCTTTCTTCACCGGCAAGCAGAAGTTCGTTGATGCAGGCGGACGTGTTGATAAGTTCAAGAAGAAGTTCAACATCTAAGTTCTGTACATCCGAAAGATCTCAGAATCTTTTGCCCGATTCCGTTAACACGGTATCGGGCTTTATTCTTTTCACTTTCCCGATGCCTTTATAAAGCATCGGTCTTTTTGTTTGGTTCGCGCCCGGGAATACACTCCGAAGGACTTATTCCGTATTGTCTCTTGAAAAGCTTGCTGAAATAACCCGCATCGTCAAAATTTGTCATCATCGCAGCTTCAAGCACGGAGAATTCTCCACTGGAAAGCATTTCGTGAGCCTTTTTCAGCCTTAAAAGATTTCTGTATTTTACGGGCGACATCCCCTTTTCTGCCTTGAAAGCTCTTCTGAACATGCATTCTTTGACATTTATCATTTCTGCAAGATCGGAGGCTGTAATGTCGGAAATATAATTATTTTCAAGATAAAGTATGGCGCGGTATATATTGTTGCGCGCACTTTTTAACGACGTGTGCTCCGCATTTACGGAAACTCTGTAAAGTATCTCATAAAAAAGCGCACGTGACTCTAACTTGTATCCATATGAACCCGCCGTCCATTTTCGGTGTATCTCTGAAAAGAGATTTAAAAGTTCGTTTTTTCGGTCGGTAACAAGAAGGCATATTTCATCGGCAAGCGATACTATCTCGCCAAAACTGTCGCGTAGGACAAAGTTTACCGAAAGATATTTTCCGTTCTCCGAAGCATCCCAACGTGAGCGGTATGTCACATTATACGGAAGATACACTATCTGCCCTTTCGAGAATTCTTTTCTGCCATGGTCATCATCAAATATTATTTTCCCCTTTACAATATAAAAGAATCTCTCACGCAGCACCATTC
>JAFYUY010000031.1 GCA_017549405.1 Clostridia bacterium
TGTAATAACCGAGCATTACAGTGTCACCCTTAACGCAGATCTCGCCCTCTCCGTCCTCGTTGGGCTGATCTATGCGGATATCGATACAAGGAAGCTTAACACCGACGGAGGCGGAGTCATAGCACTGATCACGGTTTACAGAAACAAGCGGAGAGCATTCTGTGATGCCGTATCCGTTTATAAGGCGGATACCGATGGTTTCGAAAAAGTCGCCAAGTTCCTTACGGATGGGGGCGCCTCCGCAAACTATCTTTATCATTTCACCGCCGAAAACTTCGTGAACAGACTTAAAGAATACTCTTCTCATGTCAATTCCCACAGCAAGCAAAGCATTGCTGAGCTTCATGAGCTTTTTGAATATCTTGGTCTTTCCTTTGGCTTCGATACCGCTCCATATCTTTTTATACATGGATTCGACAAACAAAGGCACAAGCATTACTATCTTCGGCTTGTAGAGCTTAAGACTCTGCGCTACTGTTCTGAGATTCTCGTTTATACAAAGAGTGGTACCGTGGTGAAGTCCCACAAGGATGCTGCACACAGATTCATACGTGTGGTGGTAAGGAAGAACGGAAAGAGCGGTTTCGTATGTTGAAGAAACCATCTGACCATAATATACGCAGGACACAAGGTTCTTGAGAGAGAGCATAACACCCTTTGCCGTACCTGTAGTTCCCGATGTGTAAACAAGCATTTTAAGTTCTTCGAGTTTCGGCTTCATTTCAAGGAAGGAGCGGTCTCCGTTCTGCAGAAGCTTGTAGCCTTCCTTCATGAGTTCTTTATAAGAGAATGTCTTTCCGTCACCGGCATGTTCTTCAAGGTCAAGACCTATGCAACGCTTAACTTTATCGAGCGTATCAACAATGGAGTTGATCTTTTCTGCATAGTTTTTCGAGAAGAAAAGGGTGTCTGCATCGGAATTGGAGAGTATGTATGCAATTTCGTTTGCGGGAAGTTCCTTATCCACGGGCACAAAAACCGCCTCGCTCTTAAGAGCGGTAAGATAAACTGTTGCCCATTTATAACTGTTTTCACTGACGATCGCAATTCTGCCGTTTGCGGCACCGATCGAGCACAAGGCAGTACCGAGCGAATCTGTTTCGGTTGCAAAAGCCTTATAGGATACTTCCTTAACTTCACCGTTTTCTCTGAATTTAAAAGCGGGATAGTTGCCAAAAAGCTCGGCATTATCATCAAGCACCTGCTTGAAATCCTTAAAAGGTCTTACCTCATTTAGCGGAAAATCCAAGGGAGATTTCTTTTTTGCCATTTTTATTACCGTACCTTTCAAAAGTATATAGAATTAGCCAGAAAATCAAAAATCAAAAAATAAGCACTTCTTATTTTTTAACATTGTACCACAAATCAAAGAAAAAATCAACCCGCAAACGGTATTTTTTTCATCAAGCACCATTTTTAGATACATTCTTTTAAAAAATCACTATGACAAAATTGGAATTTGCGGCATATAATACAGCAAACTACCATTTAAAAGGAGATATTGCATTGAACAGCCATGCTTCAGCACTGATGAGCATTCCTGCCCCCTGCGGTCTTGCCATAACATCGGTGACAAGTGATGATAAATATCTTTATGCTCTGCAGCCCGACCGCAAAACGGTTTACAAGCTGGACGTATGCGGAAGAATAATCTGCGTTTTCAAAGTTTCCCGCAAATTATCAGGATTACATTATTGCAGTGGCAGATTTTATGCCACATCGCAAAACAGCAACACAATATACATTTTCAGCAAATGTTTTTCGGAGACGGGGGCCTTCATCCCGAATGTTCCCGATGATCTCAGATGCGCTGCCCTTTGTGCAGGAGGTGGCATACAAGGCGGACTTTTTATAGGTCCTGCGGGAAACTGTAATAATTCCGATTGTCTGCTAAGCTTTGCAACGTGCTCAGCGTCATATTTTCTGACCCCATCAGGCAGAACACTTTCCGAAGCGGGAACCTCCGGAAACCGTCTTTATTACACCGCAGTTGCAGAAAACAACGGCGTTCTTTACGAAGGACTTGAAAGTGCAACATCAGAACAGACCTTTGTTCGCGCCACTCTGCTCTCATCGGGACAGTCAAAACTTCAACGTCTACCCTTCGGTTACCGCGTCCGCTCATTCTTCTGCTACGGCGGCAGATTCTACGCATTTGTCACAAAGAACAGCTATCATGCCTACGTTGCCGCAGTTTGTACTTATATATACGATGGAGTACTCGGCGGAGAAATAATAGCACTACCCGACGATTCTTTTGCCGAAAGCTGTTGCGAAGAAAGCTGCAGCTGCGGAAAACACAGCAAGTGCAACTGTGCATCCGCAGGAAGCTCGTGCTCCTCTTGCGGAGGTGTCTCAAGCAACAATTCCACGATATGCGGAAATTCCGTTTCGGGAGAATCTACCGATACGGCAAGATGCGATATAAACGAGCTTTGCAGGATCTTCTCCTGCATAAAAAAGCTTTGTGCAAGCAATTCGGTCGGAGGATGCGGCACATACGGCAACAATTCGTGCAACGGTGTCGGAGGAATACAAGGCGGTGCATGTTGCCCCGACGGCACTCTTTCATGCACCTGCTACCCGCTTTGTGAATGCGACGATTCCGAAACAGGCGGGATAGGATGTCTTCCGTTACCCGAATGTCCTCCGTTCTGCGTTCCTTGTGAGCCTTGTGAACCTTGCCGTGCATCATCCGTAAAATGTTCAGACGGCACTTTGAAAGTTTCGTCAGAAGCCAACAGCGTTTCGCATTGATAACACCATCAAAAAAACGTCCCCGCCGTAATAGCCGGGACGTTTCTGTTATTTCATCATTGTGCTGTTATTGAGTATAAGCGTACTGTAAAGGAAAAGCGCATCGTCAAACTCTGAAAAATCAATATAATTTCCCAAAAAGGCACTATTGATAATATATCTTGTATCCACAAGGGTTATACTGCTGTAGCTTTCCACCATCAATGGAACAATGCTGCTTCCGAAAGAATCGCGGAATACCACAAGCTTTTTGTCGGTATCTGCATTCGGGTTATCAATACGCATTATTGCCTGCGAACCGCAAAGATACATTTCGTAAGGATCTCTGCCAAAAGCATTTTTCATGTTGTACATCTCAGCCTTTTCGGGCGTTCCCGTGTCAAGACTTGTAATGACACACGACTCTATCATATCATTCGTGAGATAGTATATATCGTCGGGCTCATGAGGCAGTGCCGCCTGACTGTAATAAGTCCCGTAAAACGGATTGTCAAGCTTTATTTTTTCAAAGCTTTCGGAAATGGGGTTCCCCATAGCACCGGATATCTTATCTGCCACATCCACAATCGATTCTTGCTTCCAGTGCTGGTCGGTAAAATAAAAATCATCGGCACCGAGAAGCTCATAAATGCTTATATATTCTGCAAATGAAAGCTTTTCCGTAATATACTTTTCGTATTCATTATAATCCATGGAAAGCACCTTTGCACCCTCCGTGAGGAAAGCGTTCTTATCAATGATGAGAGAAAAATAGGTGTTTTCCACATTTCCGGAAAGGAATTTGTCATATAAGAACTTTATTTTCTCAGCCGCACCATCAAGACTTGATGTATTCATGGGGTACTCTGTCTTTCCGATATGCCCGTCGTGCAAATAAAATCCGTTGCAGGTAGTATTTCCGAAAATAAAGAATTCAGAAACCGCCTTGACACTTCTGAAGGAATCGCGTGCGGGAAATCTGTCGCGGCAATAATCTTCAAACTCACTTGTGAAAGAACCGTTCATAACAGTTTCAAAATCAAGTTTCGGAAACTTTGCAAGCTCACGGCGTTCCGAAACCGAATAGCCGTTTTCGCCCTTAAGCAAGAACCATACAGAAAGTATTCCGATCATAAGCACAAAGACCGTGCAAAGGAGGATGCTTTTTATTCTTTTTTTCATTTTGTTTCCTCCTCAAAATCTGAAATACAAAAACGGATTGAACGAGCCGTCCACAAGATATGCGGTGCATATTATAAACATTGCGGGCAAAACAAAGCATTCGCAAACGCTGACTGCCGCTGCCGCTTTTCCGCGAAGCTTTGACAAACAATGCGCCGCAACCGGCGTTGCCGCAAAAGCGGAAATTATAAGCGTAAGTCCGTATCCCCGCAGATAAACCGCAGTTTCGTGGCTGAATAGCGGCAGACCGCCGAATCCGAAAATGCTTCGTATATCCGTCCATGCCATAGAAAGCTTTGTTGCATTGAATATCAAAAAGCTGATCAGCACTATAACCAAAGCGTATATTCTGGAAATAACTTTTGAATTTTTCAAAAGCTTCAGCAAAAATGCCTTTTCCAGCATAAGAACTATGGCAAAATACAAGCCCCATATTACGAAGTTCCATTCGGCACCGTGCCAGAAGCCCGTAAGCATCCAGACAGTAAGAATGTTAAACACGTGTCTTAAAAAAGATACCCTGTTACCACCCATGGGGATATATACGTAATCACGGAACCACGTGCCCAGCGACATATGCCATCTGCGCCAGAATTCCGTGGCACTTTTAGAAATGAAAGGATAATTAAAGTTCTCTATAAAATCAAATCCAAATACTTTTCCAAGACCTATCGCCATATCGCTGTATCCCGAAAAATCAAAATAGATATGAAGCATATAAGCTATACCGTATACCCAGTAGAATATCACAGACTGCTCATCCGACGCACGGAAAATGTCGCAGAATTCGCCCAAACGGTTTGCGAGAAGAACTTTTTTTGCAAGACCGAAAACAAAACGGCGAATACCAACTGCCGCTTTTTCAAAACTGTGTGTGCGTTCACCGAGCTGCAGTGCGACATCAGAGTAGCGGACAATAGGTCCCGCTATAAGCTGCGGAAACATAGTAATATATGCCGCAAGGGTAACAAAATTCTTCTGCGCCGCAACATCACCGCGGTAAACATCCACGGTGTAGCTGAGTATCTGAAAAGTATAAAAGCTTATGCCGATCGGCAGAACGACCCCCAGTAAAGGTACGGATAGTCCCGTTGCGGCATTAAAGTTTTCAATAAAGAAATCGGCATATTTGAAATAGCATAAAAATCCAAGATTCTGGATCACAGAAAGAACGAGGAAAAGCCGACTTGCAGCCTTTCCCCGTGTTTTCTCGATCAGTAATCCGAATACATATCCAAACAGCACCGACAGCAAAAGCATTATTACGTACTTTCGCTCGCCCCATGCATAAAAGAAAACACTCGACAGCATTAAAACAAAATTTTTCAATTTTGTGGGTGCTATAAAGTAAAGAATCAAAACAAGGGGCAAAAAGAGGTACAGAAAAGGTATTCCGGAAAACAGCAATGTCAGATCCTCCGTAATTTAATTATTAAAAATTAAAGTGCGAGGTCGTTGTCGCCCATTTCGTCCTCAGGAGCTTCCTCAAACTGAGAAGGACACATTATGAAGAATACCTTGTTGTCTTCACTTTCAATAACTGTTTCGTCAGCGGTAACGCAGATGTTCCAGCGCTGATTTGCGTTTTCGGAAAGAAGAGTTTTGAATTCTTCAACATCTGTGCCTTCAGCAACTTCAAAAACATAACCAACAAAAGGAATGGAACCGATCATGGGCATAAATACTGCGCCATCTGCAAATCCCTTGATCTCTGCGTTGTCAAAGCCTGTAAGAAGACCTTCTTCAACAGTCATAGCGCCTGCCATGAAAGGAAGAGCAGCGTTTTCGATGATCTTGTTTGCAATTTCTTCGCAGGTTCCTTCATCGTTGTTTGCAAGGAATATTTCTGCAATCTTGTTGCCCACGGTCACAGATGTATCTGCTTCTGTTTCAGCTTCTGTTTCGGTTTCAGCTTCTGTTTCGGTTTCAGTTTCAACTTCAGTTTCAACTTCTGTTTCAACATCGGTTTCGGTGTTTGTTTTTTCTCCGCCGCATGCTGTCATAGAAACAACAAGTGCTGCTGCAAGAAGAGTGAGTAAATACTTTTTCATTTTTGTTTCTCCTTTGAGTTTTATTTTTTGTTTTACGGAATAGTATGACGATGAAAAAAATTATTTGTTCCGTGTTTTTTTAATTTTTTTCAAAAAAATCACACAAATACCATTATATTCAATATAACCTATAAATCAGTTTTTGTCAATAGGTAAAAAATATTATTATAAATGCAAAAATCTTATTGCAAAGCAGCAGCCTTCAATGCAAAATATTTGTGCTGTTTTGCAAAAAAACTTGACATGAAATGTATTTTATGATATAATCATCATAATTAATAATAAAGGCGTTGACGGAGAGTACGCAAAAAACAAAGCCCTCAGAGAATTGGCGGTCGGTGCAAGCCATGGCGAAGCTTTTGCGATTGTAGCTTCCGAGCCGGGAGGAAGAAAGCATGTTTTTGCCGTAGAACCTCCCCGTGATTACTGCGTTAACGTATAAGGAATTGGTTGATTCCGAGTGGCGATAACCATTTATCGCAATTTGAGTGGTACCGCGGGTAATATGCTCGTCTCAAAGTAATTAGGCTTTGAGGCGATTTTTTTATCCCGCGAAACATAATCATTTTAATCGAAGAAGGGAAAGACAATGATATTATCCGTAGAAACCCATCCTCTTTTAGAAAGATACGGAGACAGAAAAGCGATAGAACTGATTGCGAATGCGGGCTTTGATGCCATAGACTATTCGCAGTTTGCGTTGCGCACAGACGAAAGCCACCCCGTTCTTTCGGCAAATTACGAAAAGTATGCCCATGAGCTCAAGACATTCGCAAATGGCAAAGGCGTATATTTTAATCAATCTCACGCTCCGTTTCCGTCATTTTTAGAAAGTGACACAAAATACAGCGAAACCATATTCGAAAGAATAAAGCGCTCCATAGAATTTGCCGCCCTGCTCGGAGCAAAACAGATATGCGTTCACCCCATAACATTCCCCAACAATGAAGACCGCGAGCTTGAATTCAACCTCGAATTCTATAATAAGCTTATCCCATGCGCAAAGCAATTCGGAATAAAGATCGGGGTCGAGAATATGTTCTGGCGCGATACAACGGCACGCGCTCTCCGTCCCGGTGCATGCGGCACCTCACAAAGAATGATAAAGCTGTTTGATATGCTTGATCCGCGCTATTTTACGTGTCTGCTCGACATAGGCCACAGCGGACTTGTGGGCGAAAAACCCGAAAACTTCATAAAAGCTTTGGGACATGACCGCCTGGGTGCCCTCCATGTGCACGATAACGACCACAAAAATGATATGCACACCATTCCTTTTTCTCAATCTATCGAATGGAAAGATGTAACCGAAGCGTTAGCAGATATCGAATATGCGGGCGACTTCACCTTTGAAACCTCGCTCTTCCCCGGACGTTACCCGGATGAATTCGTACCCGAAGCAATGTCCTTCCTTTGCAAAACGGGAAGACTTTTGATATCCATGATAGAAAATCATAAAAAATAATAATTAATATATAAAAGTCAGGAGAAAACAAAATGGCAAAAGAACTCGAAAAAACATACAATCCCCACGGGACGGAAGACAAGATCTACAAAATGTGGGAAGATGGCGGCTATTTCAAGCCCTGCGAGGATAAATCACGTCCTCCTTTCTCCATTGTTATTCCCCCTCCGAATGTAACGGGACAACTTCATATGGGTCATGCCCTTGACGAAACTCTGCAGGACATTCTCATTCGCTACAAAAGAATGCACGGCTTCAACACCCTTTGGGTTCCCGGCACAGACCATGCAGGAATAGCAACTCAGATAAAGGTTGAAGAAAATCTCCGCAAGGAAGAGGGACTTACCCGCTATGATCTTGGCAGAGAAAAGTTCCTTGAACGCGTTTGGGAATGGAAAGAAAAATACGGTTCCCGCATCATCAGCCAGATCAAAAAGCTTGGTTGCTCCTGCGACTGGTCAAGAGAACGCTTTACCATGGACGAAGGTTGCTCAAAAGCAGTTAAGGAAGTATTTGTTTCCCTTTACGAAAAAGGACTTATCTACCGCGGCAACCGCATAATCAACTGGTGTCCCAAATGTATAACCGCGCTTTCCGATGCGGAAGTTGAATATAGCGAACAGGCAGGCCATTTCTGGCACATCCGCTATCCCGTAAAGGACAGTGACGAATACGTAATAATCGCCACCACACGTCCTGAAACGCTGCTCGGAGATACCGCCGTTGCCGTTCACCCGGATGACGAAAGATATACTCACCTCGTCGGCAAAATGCTTATTCTCCCCCTTGTAAACCGCGAAATACCCGTTATTGCAGACGAATACGTTGAAAAGGATTTCGGAACGGGCTGTGTTAAGATCACTCCCGCCCACGACCCCAACGACTTTCTTGTTGGTCAGCGCCACGGTCTTGAACAGATACGCGTGCTCAATGACGATGCAACCGTAAACGCTTTCGGCGGAAAGTACGAGGGCATGGACAGATACGAAGCAAGAAAAGCGCTCGTGGCTGACCTTGAAGCAGGCGGATTCCTTGTGAAAGTTGAAGACCATGTTCATAACGTAGGAAGCTGCTACCGTTGCCATACTACCGTTGAGCCCATGACAAGCAATCAGTGGTTCGTTAAAATGGAACCCCTTGCAAAGCCCGCCCTTGAGGTAGTATACGACGGAAGAGTCAAGTTTGTACCCGACAGATTCACAAAAACATATACAAACTGGATGGAAAACGTGCACGACTGGTGCATTTCCCGTCAGCTGTGGTGGGGTCACAGAATTCCCGCTTACTACTGTGACGCCTGCGGTCATATGGAAGTTTCCAAGACCGATGTCGCAGTATGTCCCAAGTGCGGAAAGCCCATGAGACAGGAAGAAGATGTCCTCGACACATGGTTCTCCTCTGCCCTTTGGCCTTTCTCAACAATGGGATGGCCAAATAAAACGCCAGAATTAGAATATTTTTATCCAACAAA
>JAFYUY010000032.1 GCA_017549405.1 Clostridia bacterium
CAATAGCGGTAAAATACTCCCGGATTTTTTTCATTGCCGTGGTCTTTCCAGCACATGGTCCTCCCGTTAGCACTATTTTTATGATTTCTTTTGCGTTTTCCTGCACATTCATAAGCACGTTTCCCGCCCCTGATATCAAATGAATATCGAATTGTTGTATTTTGTGGGAAGTCCTTCTTTATACATATGTGAATCATTTGAAAGCATAAGCATTCTCGGTATCGAGACACCGTTCATTTCATTGAAATTTATAACTGTAACGCCACTGTGACACATATCAACGCATTTGGCGATGATCGGATAAGGAATGTCAAGCACACAGCTCAGAAAAGCCAATCCAAAGCCCTGATGAGCAAAAAGTGCCACTCGCTTGGTGTTATGATTTTCGGCAATGTATTTTCCCGTGCCGCGCACATGGCGATAGCCCAGACTCAAAAACAGCTCGTCACAGCCTTCGGTTATACGTTCAAGTCCTTTTTTGAAATCATATTCCGCAAATTTTGGGTGCTCATACCATTTCTCGCCAAGACGGATAAACTCCGGATCCGTCATAAGCAGTAAGCTTTCATTATCTCCAAACAGCCATCTGCGTCCCGTGGGCGTAACCATCGTCAGCTCCTGCCAGGCATGGGATTCATTGCAAAAATCGAGTTCCGTCGCCTGCAGTTTAAGCATCTCAAGCGTGGGCTTTGCTGTTAACTTTGCACGGTTTGAGGTGGAAGTATACACTTCATCGATACCGTGTACGGCAAGTCTTTTTGCAACTGCCTCTGCCTGTCTTTCTCCCAAAGGAGTGAGAGAATCCGGATCATATATCGGGTCTCCGTGACGAACATAATAAAACAGCATACTGAATCATCCTCCATTTTCAAAAAGCAACTGCGGCAAGTTAAAAAACCTGCCGCAAAGTACTGAGTTTATTTTTCAGAAAGCTTGGTGCTTATAACCATGGTAACAGTCCAGAAAATATGCATTGCAAGTATAAACGCGGGGCTGATTTTCATACTTCCGCCCACCAGCATAAGAGCAGAAAGAGTAAGTCCCGCAACGGTTGCAAAAATCTTAACTGCATTGTTGGCGCGAATCGCATTTCTCATTTTTCTTATGAGCAGGAAGGAATGTATGAGCGAGTTTTCATTGGAAGAACAAACGATGCTTGCAGGAACCGCATCTTCCGTCTTCTCAATATCGCAGGGAGAGCTCGGTTTAACAACGCTGAAAAGACACTCCGGACGTCTGAGAGAAGCACGTATAAAATCGTTGTTGATACACGGGTCAAGTGTTTTGATTCTTGCGCAGATATTCTGGGTATACAGATTGCGGAGAATCGATTCAAAGGTCGGATTAAGCTTGTATTCAATGTAGAATTTAGCAATAACTCTGTCGGACGATGCGAGATACAATATTCCGCAGTTTGTCTGTCTCAGAACCTCGGGACCGTTATCGGGCGCTATCTCGAAATTATTCTCGACCATGTAGCTTAAAGTTCCGATATATGTATTGTAACCGTCAAGCTTAACCCAAAGCCCATCGGGTGCCACATCGATTATCTTCATTTCCCCATTCTGAGTGGTAATGCCGGTAACGGAATTAGAGAATACCGAGGAAAGCGGACCTCCCACATTGCTGAAAATACGCGCCATGGTAACGATAACATTATCTATTCTCGTATCTCCGTATGTGCGGATGTTGGTAACTTTTATATCCTTGGGAGGGAAAACTTCCACATCTTTGAAAGATACGACCGAAACATCTTCAAATTCATCGCAAAGCTCACGGCCCACATATGCGCATTTTCTTGCCGCCGCCTTATCTGAATACAAGGATTCCGGAAGTGTCACAGATATTGTCATGCCGGATTGAAGTGCACAAAGGAAAACACACACAAAACCGTGAAAAGCTTCGTAAACGCCGCGGTTGAAAATGTAGAAAACTATAGCCGCAACAAGCGCCACTCCAAAAGATACACCTATAAGCACATTGTTGTTGCCATCAGCGGGAGAAGCCTGCGCATTGCGTTTAAAGAAATCGGTAGTAAATCCGATCTTACGGATGTCGAGGATCGTTGAACCTTCGGGAACAAACTTGCTTATCTCATCGGGAGTTTCCTCACCCGCTGCCGCAATATCCTTGAAGGCATATTTTTCGTTTTCGGAAGAAATTACACGGAAAGCCATAAATTCATTTCTCGCACGCAAAAAATCGCTTGCGGAAAGTAAAAATACAGAGAAGCATGCAGTTGAACATATAAGCGGAATGCTCTGTGCATTTGATGCAAATACCGCAGATACGACCGCATGAACAACAGCTGCGCAAACCACCGCAAACGCTGCGGATTCGGAACACGGGATCTTACAGAAAAGTCCCGTTGCACCTCGGCAAATGCTGTTGAGCTTTATTATCACAGCAAACAGCAAGAGCTGAAGATCAAACAAAACATACACTATTCCCGTCTTTCCGGGTTCAAAAAGTTTAATATGCGGAAGATTCAGCACGGGAGCCGCCTCTGTATAAAAGCATATAAGCATGATAACAAATACTGCGATCATCGCAAGGCATGATCCGAGCAGCTTTGAACGCACAAAACCGAAAGCTTCAGCGGGATCGCTGTCACGGGTATATTCGATAACAGGTGCAAACATGGGATTTTCTTTTGCTATGCGTTCACCGTTCTCATCGTAATACGTGTTCCTGCGGGGACTTTCCTTGACGGGTTCGCTGTTATAATTGTAGGGTGTGAATTCAAGGCTGTCCTCGGAGCTGTCGGAATTTTTCTTTTTGCTTTTCTTTTTTCGGGTTCTGCCGGAAGAAACATCGTACCCATCATCCATAAAAGCATTTTTAAGTGCTTCGTCATCTATTCTGTCCGAAAGACGCCCGCTCTTTTCTTCTGTTTCCGTTTCTCCGACAGGAATAAATTCGGTAGTTGAATCAGGAATATCCGAAACCATTTCGGAATCTTCATAAGCTGCCGCATGGTCGTTTTCGCAAGCCTCAGACACATTCTCAAAACGCTTGGATATCTGACTCATAATATCAAGCTTTTTTTCGTCAATATCAGACTCCTCGCAGGTTGTCTTTTCGGAATCATCCTCGAAGGAACATTCCGCAGAATTTTCTGTTTCGTCAGACGTGGGAGGAGCTATTGTCATATCGCTGTCATCACAATCCTCGGAAACGCCATTTATATTTTCATCGGTATTGTAATTTTCAAGCTCTCTTTTAAAATCCACAAAACGCTTTTCAGCGGATTCCGCTTCCGATGCCTTTCGTTCAGCTTCAGCTTTTTTGGCATCATATTCACGCAGAATACTCTCAAGAGTTATTTTCTTTTCCTCGCCGTCGCTTTTCTTTTGTGTTTCATCGGCTTTGCTGTCAATCTTGTCAAAGATATCATTTTCTGACATTTGTGCATTACCTCCGTAGTTTTATATTTTCGATGTTCTTTGTCTTACCGCCTCGTAAAGCAGAACTGCCGCCGCGGTGGAAACATTAAGAGAATTAACCTTGCCGAGCATAGGTATTGAAACTATAAAATCACTGTTTTTCTTGACGATCTCGGAAATGCCGTATTCCTCGCTTCCCACGATTATTGCTGCGGGAATATCGAGATCGGTCTTGGTGTAATCGGTGCCGTCCGCCTCTGCTGCAAATATCCAGAGACCGCGATCCTTAAGCTTGCGAATGGTATCTGAAATATTCGCACACTTTGCAACCGCCATGTGTTCAAGAGCACCGGCAGATGCCTTTGCCACTGCGGGAGTTGCACCGGCCGCACGGCGCTTGGGGATAATAACGCCGTGTGCTCCTGCGCCTTCGGCACAACGAATGATCGCTCCGAGGTTGTGCGGGTCGGACACACCGTCTGCAATAATTATCAACGGCTTTTCGCCACGCTCTTCAGCTATGGCAAGAATATCATCAATATCGCAATATTCCTTCTCAGATGCAAGTGCTACGATACCCTGATGCTGTTCGTATCCGCAAAGTGCATCAAGCTTTTCTTTTTCAGCTTCGATAACAGGTATCTTGCGGGAGATAGCTTCTGCAACAAGAACGGTGATAGAGCCTTCTCTGTCTCCTCTGCGCACAAATATCTTATCAATGGCTTTGCCGCTTTTCAGAAGCTCACGCACAGCATTTCTGCCGGGCACCGCACCATTCTGAAACTCTTCGTTTTTTTCCTTTTCTTCACGGGGACCGCGAGGAGAAGTTTTTTTCTGACCACCACGGGAATATCCGCCGTTCGCACGTGGAGAGTGAGCATCTCCGCGGCGCTTTTTGTTATTGTCTTTCTTTGCGTACATGTCGTGTATATCCTTTCACCTGGCAAACAGATATAATAAATCTGCGTAAAATCGTTTTTTATAAATGCGCAAAAATACACATAATTATCTGATATATAATTGTACCACAAAAACTGTGATTTGTATATACCAAATTTGATTTTTTTACAATAATATTATAATTTTATTTTATTTTTCTGCAAAGTGTCTGTTTTTTTTCGCCGGAAAACCAAAAAATCTCAAAAAGCAGGCATACGAAATCGATCACAAAAAAAGCTCACAAACATATCACAGTGCGTCTGAACGCAAAATGTATCATATTTATATGGTATGATTTAACCCAAAGTAAAAAAATAACCGCTGAAAACAAGCAGCGGTTATTACGTAAAATCAAATTATTTTTGTGAATACCCGTTGGCATTTGCCCAAGCGCAAGCGTCGGATGCCGCTTTTTTTGCTATCGCTATCTCTCCGTCGGAAACGGGAACATCAAATTCACTGAAAGAGTTGTCACACGCAGGAGTACCCGTAAGATATTCAAGCCAAGTGAGCGCCTGAGTGTATCTTGCCATGCCCAAACTTGCGTGGATATCATCGCGGAAAATACTTTCTGCAGGAACTCCCGTCTCCACAAGATTCAGCATAGCTCTGCCCGAAGGAATAAACCCGCCAAACTCGTATTTCTTATATGCATCCGCATAGCTTTTTTCCACAGCATCATACATTTCACGGTGTGTAAGAAAACCCATCTGCGAAAGTCTTGCCGAAGACGGCTTATAACCCCATGTCTGGTGTATGAATATCTTTGTGTGCGGAAGATATTTACGGATATATTCGATCAAAAAAGCCATATACGGCTCATAAGTTTCTGTCTTGAAAGAAAAAGGGCTTGCTTGCTGAAGTGTAACCATATCAAATTGATCTGAAATAAGTGCTTCCTTTATACTTACCTTAAATCCCGTGGTAACACCGTTAAATTCCAGACTGTAATTCTTAAGATCCTCCAAGGCATTTATGTAATGCGTGTATAGCGAACATCCGCCAATATACAGATTAACAGTTTTTATATTAACACCCGCATTTTTTGCAACACCGTGCAAATACCTTGTCGCATCCGTCGAAAAGCTGTTTCCTATACATAAAATTTTCATTTTAATTCCTCTCATCACTAAGCAAAGAATTGCTCAGTTTTCATACCATTTAAATATGTTTTGTTTTCTTTGCTGCACTTGTAAAGTAACCGTAAGCAAAAACAACTATCGCAGCAAGCGCTGTCCCTGCACAAAATCCCATCGCGTCATGAGCAATATCTATAAGCTGAAAAGTTCTTCCCGGCACAAAGTGCTGGTGTACCTCATCGCTCACCGCATATAGCAGCGATATTCCCAAAGCCGCAACAGATGAAGTTATCACCTTGTGTTTTCCCTTAAGATTAATTGCAAAAAGCAGCGTTAGGCAAAATCCCATGGGAAAATATTCAAGGGCGTGTAAACAATCTCGCATCCGTTTGTTCATGCGGTTTACTGCTTGTCTGTATTCTATATTTTCAAGCTCTTTGCCTACGGATTTATCCTCGCCCTTCACAGTTGCAACAATGGTATTTGCTATTTTTTTAGATTCTCCCAACGAGCTTTCTGCATTTTTTGCGGAATGATAAAAGATAAATGCCATATTCAAAAGCGTGATCAAAAGCAGTATCGCTGAAAATACCTTTCTTTTCATATCGTTCTCCTATGATTACAAATAATCAATAGAAAGTGGCAATAATTTCGTCGGGTTCACCACATTTCTGTATTTCGATCGCTGTAAGCACGGGGCCCTTTCTGCGGTATACCTTGTGGTACTTTACATTTATCTTTGCTGTGAGCATTATCCATTCATCCATTCCCAAGGATTCAGCTTCAGGTGTTTCGCACAGCATTCCCGCAAACTTAGTATCGTCTATGCAGCAGGTCATGACCTGCCTGCCCGCAACGATAACACCCTTTTGCTTACTGTCTTTTTTAACGCAGGCACGGAACTTTACCGTCTTGCCGTCATACTCTTCAAGCTTTTCTGTCGTGTCGCGGTACCATACTGCGTAATCCTCATCGTTTATCTCTATAACAGGTGCGTTGACATCAAAAGGCAACGGATCTTCTATGTCATCATATTCAACATTGCCGTCTGCATATTCATAAGCAATATCACATCTGCGGTTTGTGGTGCGCACTATTTTGTGAAGCTGCATTTTGTCCACATCGGGTGCACAGCGGTTGAATACGGCAAGCTCACAGCTTGTGAATTTATCCACCACAAGCGCACGCATATTTGCGTTGTAATTCATAAATGTTGTGGCGTCTATAAACAACATCTCCTGATACACCTGCCAGTTTTCGGGCAGTCTTTTGTATAACTCGTCCAGCATCCACATTCCGTTATACTCGATTATAACTCTCGAAAATTGTAGTTCATCCTCAAGCTTTGACAGAAACTCGGGAGTAATATCATCCACTTCTTCAACTGCACGGATGTATATATCCTTCTGCGGATACTTTGTAAGGTCGTATTCCTCAATGCCTTCTTCGCAAACAAGCACAAGGGTAACTTCTCCGTTAGAAAATCGTTTGTCCTCAAGGGTCTCATGAATAAACTTTGTTTTTCCCGCTTCAAGAAATCCCGTGAATAAATATATCGGTATTTCGGTCTTCATAGTCTGTCTCCTTTTATGGTTCAGATTCCAAACAGCTCACGTATTGCTTGCTCGTCGATTCCCGAACCGATTATGCATATTCTGCCTATTACCGCAGCGGAACCGCGTCGCACATCACACTCACCGGGAACGTAATCGAAATGTATCCAACCGTTGGAATCGGAACTGTCCACAATACCTTTGGCACGCAGAACCATTCCGTATTTTTCGCTGTCGTTAAGACTCTCAAGAATTTCTTTGATTTTATCTTCCGTGTACTTTGCAGCGGTTTCTGCACCGCAACTCACAAACACTTCGTCAGCATGGTGATCGTGATGGTGGTGGTCATGGCATCCGCACTTGCAATCATCGCCATGTTCGTGGTGGTGATGCTCATGGTGATGCTCGTCGTGGTCATGGTGGCAGCAATGTTCATGGTCGTGATC
>JAFYUY010000033.1 GCA_017549405.1 Clostridia bacterium
GTTTGCCGCAATAATGGACATAAAGCCGCCGATCTTGTTGCCCGCAAGCTTTGCAGGTGACAATTTGTTTATTGAACCTCCGAGCAGTGTGAGATAAACATTTCCGTCAATGTGGGAATTTATGTGCTTGGAATTGTAGCTGTCAAAGCCTATATACAGCGTATTTATCTTTCCGTTTGTCATTGTAAAACGGCAATCTCCCGTCACACGGTGGTTTTCCGAGGCGGCATAGGCTCCGCCTATAAAAAAGTTGGCAATATCTCCGCTTTCCACAAGAGTTTCGGTGGAACTTACGGATGTCACTTTTTGTTCTACTGAAATTCCGTCGTGAACGTAAATGTTAAAATTCTCTTTTGAAAGACCTTTGCCCATGGTGAATTTCTGACCGGCGGTGTCGATAAAATCGTAATCTCTTATGGGCGAAAGGGTGAGATATTCTATTTTTGCGGGACCTTTCAAGACCGGTGTATCATAGTGTATTTTTGCATCAGGATAAAGCTCTCCCGTAAAGGGGTCCTTACCTGTTATTGTTATAAGTCCCGAATGGGGCGGAAGCTCTTTATATGCACATCCCCATGCATCTGTATCTTTGGCGCCGAGGGTGCCGGTCACAACAACGGTGCCGCCGAGTTCTCCGAGCTTTTCGAAGGCTGCTTTCAGCGTCTTGAGAGGTTGTGAGGCGCTTCCCTCTGAGTCATCGTCACCGTCGGGGCTTACGTAAATCGGACTTTCGGAAACGTTTGCAAATGTTGCAAGATCAAAACATATTACTTGTGTAAGCACAAGACATACGGCAAGCAGAAAAGTGGCGGAGCGCATTTTTGTGCGAAGTGTTTTCGTTCTGTTCATGTATATACCTCCTGAAAACCACATCAAATTTTAAGTTGAGGAACTTTCATGTGCCGTGGCTTTTTTTGCAGCAGCAGCGCGCCGTCTCAGGGCACGGGATTCGTTTTCGCGGCGGTAAAGTTCTTCGGTGGCAAGGCACAATTTGGTTATAACATCGTTTTTTTCGGGATAGCAATAAAGGGAATCGTTGTGTGTGGAAATGTCAATACAGTCTTCGGGACGTATATAACAGTAGTCATATTCCACATGGGCACTGTACATTCCCGAAACGGGGCGGTTTATGCGGTATTTCTTTCCACGGTATTCGCCCTCAACGGTAAATCCGTCGTAGGAATGGGTAAGCTTTGCTTTTCCCACCTTTTTAAATCTCATACAGGTGGGTAGCGAATATACCTCGACATTGTCTGAGAAAGAGTAGTTTCCTTCGTCTATTTCTTTCCGCACATTTTTACGCTCCCATTCATACCAGTCGGGAATATGGGAAAATTCTGTTTGCCCGCACACCGCTTCAAGCTCTCCGTTTGTTTTAAGCTCCCAGCTTTTTCCGCAAAAGTCGCAGGAAAGAAGGGTTCCTTGGCTTTTCATTTTGTGCTCGGTATTGCAGTGAGGACATTGATAAAGTATTTTGTGAAGTCCCTCGGCACGATGTGCATCGGATATTTCAATTCCGTTTTCCTTTTGCCATTTGTATTCGTTGTATTGCATTTCCGAGGTTATAAGGTCCTGTATCTCATACATACTCATTTTTTCTATGTCCGAAGGGGTGAGAATGCATTTCACGGTGGTGTGATGAGGAACATTTTTGCGCGGATTTCTGAAATTCCAGAAAGGTGTGTATAAGTGATTACCGTGGTGCAGCATGATAACAACGGGAGCTTTCATTTTTTTGACAAGCATGCCCAATGAATCCGGCAGCACGGCAGTTGTTCCGACTGGGGTGTAGCGTGCCTCGGGATACATGCACATGATCCCCTTTTTCTTGCGCAGAACATCTTCTACCGAGCGTATAAGAGAGGGGTCTGTGGTAAACTTTCGTTTGCACATACAGCCTATAAGCTCCATAAGGAAAGGTCTGCGGTAATATCCGTCGACCGACGCAATGTTATACACCTTGTGGGGGAATGTGGCAATGGAATTAAGATAAAAATCCACAAAATACATATGATTGCTCAGCAATATATACGGCGGTTTTATTCCGTCCATATTGATCTTTTCGATCTTGTATTTTCTGCCTGTCATCAGTATTTTGCTCAATATATAAATGAGCAGGGTGAAAAACCACAGCTGATGCTTTGGCATTTTGGATGTATCATAATGCTTAACGCTTTTTTCATACGGTATTTCCGTATGCACAGTCTGTTCGTTCATTGCTTTTCTCCGTAAAAAATGTTGTGGAGATATCAGAAGAAAATGCTGTGATATCTGTCGTCTTCAAGAATTTCGTTGGCGGCAGAGGCAAAGTCGCACACGGTTGTTTTGTACACACTGCCGTCGGGATTTGTAAATGTCGCTTCAAAAAGCGCAAAAGCCTCATCGCATTCTATCGGATTCAATGTGCAAACAGAATTTTCTGTCACTTTCTCAGCGAATACGTCTTTTTCGCTGTTTCCGAATCTTTTGGATTTTGCAAGGAGCAAGGGACCGTATGTGAGGGTGCATCTTTTGTCCTTTACAAAAATATCTTCGGGCACTGCACAGAATTTTGCATATTCGCTCATGAATCGGTTAAGGTTCCAGACGTTGTCGTTGGGGTCATAAGGGAACTTGCAAACTACAGGTGTTGCAGCAAAATCAAGCTTTATTTCAAAAAAGCTTGTGTCGGGAGCAAATTCAAGATACCCGTCGGTTATCGTTGCATTTCCGAAGTTCGCCTTGCTCCATTCCGGAATTCTTACTCTTAATTTTTGAGGTTCTCCCGAAAAACGTGCGGTGATCGTTATGGGTTTCCCGCTGAGATAACCATCGGAAATTTCCACTCTGCATTCTCCGCCGTCGTATTTCAATATCGCAGTAAACTGTTCAAACTGGTTTACGGTAATATACTCTCCGTTTTTAACAACGGCAATATCTGCGTAACGTATAAAGCCTCGCCCCATGTTGTTGAGGCAGCAGTGCTGATACTGTGTTTTTGCCTGATGCGTCCACATGTGTCTTCCCGAGCAGCGGGATGCGCGCGAACTCCATTCTCCGTTGCGGAACATACCGCTCATAAAAGCATTGAAATAGCATTTTTCAAAATCGTGCATGTATTTCACATCACCGCTGAGCATGTAAAGCTCATAGGAAAGGCGCATATAATGGATAGAGTCGCAGGGCTCACTGAGCGTGTTCTGAGAATAACGCGCATTGGCGAACATATCGTTGTATGCCACGCTTCCGAGCGCATTCTTTTCGTACTTGTTGATAATATCGTAAAAGCATTTGACAGATTCAAGATATTTTTCGTTACCCGTTGCGCGGTAAAGTTCGCATATTCCTTCAAAGCACGACATCATTTCATATGCCTTTGCCCAAATGTCAGGATTGGGATACCATTCCGCAACAGGTTTTCCTGAAAGTGAATTTGCAATAAGATTCGGGGCTTCACCGTCCTGTCTTTCCCATTGATCGGCAATGTCGCTTATGCAGAAATCGAGATACTTTTTGTTTCCGCTGTGCTGATATAGCAGTACCATAGGTTTGAGGATGGAGCAGCTTGGCATACCGCAGAAGGTTCCTGTTTTTGTTATCTTTATTCCGCATTCACGGAATTCGTCTATAAGCTGTGTTGCCATTCTTTCGGCGGCGATAAGAATATCTTTATCGCCCGTTATTTCATAAACCGCAATAAGACCCCAAAGAGTATATTTTCTTCCCCATACATTCCAGCACCAGCAGGGACCGTCGGGAGTTTCCTGCCTTGCAAAAACGTTTTTGGAATCTTTATACGAGCCTATATATCCGTCCTCGCGGGCGTAGGATATAACGCGCAAAGCCGATTCGCGCAGAAATTTCCGCAAATGTTCTTTTGCGGTGTATTTATAAACCTCGGTTGCACTGAGCATGAGTTTTCCCCAGAATTCACCCTGCCAGATGCCTGCCGGTGTTTCGTCATCTATCTGATTTTTAAAGGCGTCTTCCGCTTCTTTGCATATCACATCCTTTGCAAAATCCGAAAGAACTCTTTTGTCTGTGTATGCCGCAAGTATCTTTGCTGTGTAGCCTCCGATATGGGTAAGATGAAGCGACGGTGTTGATATCTTTTCAAAACAAGGTGTATTGTAAGGCATATTTATTTCCTCCGTTAATTGTATATTTCAATTATAACCTCAAAAAAACACAAAGTCAATAACTATGTGCAAATCCCGCTATGCGCAACACGTTTGGTGTTGACAAAGGGGATTGCATGTGCTATACTTTTATAGAAGAATTTTTGGAGGATGATATATATGGCTAAAATAGTAACTATGGGCGAGATAATGCTCCGCCTTTCCACACCCGGTAATGAAAAGTTTATCCAGGCTGACGAATTCGATGTTTGCTACGGTGGCGGTGAAGCAAATGTTGCCGTATCACTCGCAAATTACGGACATGATGCGGAATTCGTAACAAAGGTGCCCGAAAACCCTATTGGCGAATGTGCGGTTGCGGCACTCAGAAAGCTCAATGTTCAGACCGCAAATATCGCTAAGGGCGACGAAAGACTTGGAATTTATTTCCTTGAAACGGGAGCCGCAATGCGCGCTTCGAATGTAGTATATGACAGAGCGCATTCTTCAATTTCAACAGCAAAGGCTGAAGATTTTGATTTTGATAAGATATTTGACGGAGCGGACTGGTTCCATTTCACAGGTATTACTCCCGCAGTTTCCGATGCGGCGGCACAGCTTACCGAAGAAGCGCTCAAAGCCGCAAAGGCAAAGGGTGTTAAGGTCAGCTGTGACCTCAATTTCCGCAAAAAGCTCTGGTCCAGCGAAAAGGCACAGAAGGTCATGTCCAATCTCATGCAGTACGTAGATGTTTGCATTGGTAACGAAGAAGATGCCGAAAAGGTTCTTGGCTTTAAACCCGGAAATACAGATGTAACAAGCGGAGATCTTGAACTTGCAGGCTATAAGAGTATTTTTGAGCAGATGGTTGCAAAGTTCAATTTCGAATATGTTGTTTCCTCATTGCGTGTTTCCCATTCCGCATCCGATAACGGCTGGTCTGCGTGTATTTACAGCAGAGAAACAAAGGAGTTTTATCACTCAAGAGAATACAGAATTTCTCCTATTGTAGACCGTGTTGGTGGTGGAGACAGCTTTGCGGGCGGTGTTATCTGCGGATTCCTTGACGGAAAGAACTTCAAGGAAGCCCTTGAATTCGGTGTTGCCGCATCTGCTCTCAAGCATACTATCCCCGGCGATTTCAACCTTGTTTCAAGAGCCGATGTCGAAAACCTTGCAAAGGGCGACGGCTCGGGCAGAGTGCAGAGATAATTTTTAAGATATAAATAAATGACTGTACAAAGGCTTGATGTCTTTGTACGGTTTTTTCATTTACACGATACGGCCGTGTGAGCTTTTTAAAAAATAACCCCGGCACGCGATAATGCATGTCGAGGCTCTCGACTCTTGCTGGTGTTCATAACGTATCAAACCCGGACGCGTGAACGAAAATATAAAATAAAAAAGAACCTCGGTACGCGATAATGCGTGTCGAGGCTCTCGACTCTTGCCGGTGTTCATAACGTATCAAGCTCGGACGCGTGAACGAAAATATAAAATAAAAAAGAACCTCGGTACGCGATAATGCGTGTCGAGGCTCTCGACTGGTCGGGATGACAGGATTCGAACCTGCGGCTCCTACGTCCCGAACGTAGTGCCCTACCAAACTGGGCCACATCCCGTTGCAATTTGCGGATTTTTATACAACGGGAATATTTTATCACAAATTGTATGATTTGTCAAGGTTTTTAAAAGAAAAACATTTTGCTTCAATAAAAGTTCAAAAAATGCGAATATTTTTATATTACAGGCGCAAATCGACATAGTTTTTTCAAAAAATCAATATATAATTATATTTGAATATTTCAGTGCGGCATTTTGTGCCGTGGAAAGGATATGATTTATGGACAAGCTGCCTTTCAGACAAGTACATCTTGATTTTCACACATCAGAACATATGCCGGGCGTGGGAAGCGAGTTTTCTGAGGAAAATTTCAAAGAAGCCCTTATCACCGGTCATATATCATCAATAACGCTTTTTGCCAAGTGCCATCACGGCTGGAGTTATTTTCCGTCGAAGGTGAATAAAATGCACCCGACGTTAAAAACAGATCTTTTGGGCAGACAGCTTAAAGTCTGCAAGGAACTTGGTGTTCGCACCCAGATATATATTTCCGCAGGTCTTGATGAACGAAAAGCCGTGGAATATCCACAGTTCCGCAATGAGAATGCCGGAGAAGATTCTACGCTTTTGGGAGCTCATTGGCATGGATTGTGCCTCAATAACGAAGAATACCTTGATATGCTTTGCGCTGAGGTATCCGAGGTAATGGAGAGATATAACGGCGATTTTGACGGGGTTTTCATGGATATATGCTACCCGTGGTACTGTGTATGTCCGACATGTATAAATGATATGCTATCCATGGGTCTTGATCCGGAGAACGCAGGAGATATAAAAAAGCACAGAAGGATCGTTTACAAAAAATATACTTCCCGCATAAATTCAGCGGTTGCAAAATATAACCCCGATATGCCCGTGTTCCACAACTGCGGAAATATTCCTCGTAACGACAGATCGGAAATTGCAGTTCATACTCACCACCTTGAGCTTGAATCCCTTCCCACGGGCGGCTGGGGATATGACCATTTTCCGCTATCTGCGGCATACTCAAGAGTCGTGGGCAAGGAATTTCTCGGCATGACCGGTAAATTCCATAAATCGTGGGGCGAATTCGGCGGATACAAACACCCCAACGCACTTATTTACGAAACGGCTCTTTCGGTTGCCAGCGGTGCAAAATGCTCGGTGGGAGACCAGCTTCACCCGCTGGGATGCTTTGAAATGGCAACGTACAGGCTCATTGGTAAGGCTTATGCCGAAATAGAAAAGAAAGAGCAGTGGTGCGATAACGTAAAGGCAGTGGCGGATGTGGCATTCTTTTCCACATACACGGAGGATGACCGTGCCGGCGGTGCCGATGCGGGAGCAAACAGAATGCTTATCGAGGGAAAATACCTTTATAATATTGTTGACCGTTGGTGTGATTTCTCTGATTATAAGGTTCTTATTTTCCCCGACTGTGTGGATTTTGATGATGAGCTTTGCAAAAAGGTCGAAGATTATCTGCAAAATGGCGGAAAGGTGCTGCTCAGCGGAAAATCGGGACTTTGCGGTCAAAGATTCTTCATGGATTTTGGCGTTGAATTCTTCGGTGAAAATCCCATGGATGCCACATATCTTGTCCCTGCATATGATATGCAGCCAAATGGTATTACTCCTTATCTTATGTATAAGCACGGTTATCTGATAAAGGTTTGTGAGGATGCTAAGATAATGGCGTATATGCAGGATTCCTATTTCAACAGGACTATGCGACACTTCTGCTCTCACGCAAATACACCCAATAATCCCGAAGATAAAAAGCCCGGGGCTGTTATTTGCGGAAATGTTGGCTATATCGCATGGAATATCTTTACGGAATATGAGGAAAAGGGAGCATATCACGCAAAGCGTATTTTCTGTGATATGCTGGATGAACTTCTGGGAGATGAAAAAACTCTCTCCACAGATCTTGGCTCAAATGGTGTTGTAACTCTTATGGAACAGACCGAAAAGAACAGATATGTAAATCATCTGCTTTATGCCGTTACAAAAAACAGGGGAGATACAGAGGTTATAGAAGATGCTCCCGTAACAGTTGATACTCATGTTGAAATAAAACTTGCGGCAGGACCGTCAAGAGTGTATCTTGCTCCCGAAAACAAAGATATTCCGTTCACATACGAAAACGGAATACTCAAATATACGGTAGACAGGTTCACACTTCACGGAATGGTTGTAATTGATAAATAAAGGAGAAACAAAATGGAATTAAAAGGAAAAGTGATCAATTTTTTAGGTGACAGCATAACGGCGGGAACAGGCGCAAGCTCCCCGGATAAACTGTTTCACAACCTTATCAAGGAAGAATATTGCCTTGCCGCTGCGAACAATTACGGAATAGGCGGTTCAAGAATTGCCCGTCAGCATAAGGACACCACCGACGGAAACCCAAGATACTATGCAAGCCGTGTGGAAGAAATGGATCCTGATGCAGATGCTATCGTTGTATTCGGCGGCACCAATGACTACGGCCACGGCGATGCCCCCATCGGATGCTTTGAGGACCGCACGCCTGACACATTCTACGGTGCCTGCCATGACCTTTTTGAAAAGCTAATTACAAAATACCCGGGAAAACCGATAGTTGTCATGACACCCTTGCACAGAACAAACGAATTCTCACCCGGAAGAAACAAGTTCCCCAACACTCGGGTATTGCCCCTTGTCGGATACGTAGACATAATAATAGAGGTTGCACGTTATTATTCATTGCCCGTATGCGATCTTTATGCAAACTCGGGAATACAGCCGAATGTTCCCATCATACGTGAGAAGTTTTGCCCCGACGGCCTGCATCCCAACGATGCCGGTCATGTGATAATAGCACAAAGACTCGCAGATACTCTTCTGCGGGTATAAGTTGTTACAGTGAGTTTTTCAAAGCTTGCGGTGAAACACCGAAATGGGCTTTAAAAACACGCAAAAAGTTGGAAAGCGATGAAAAGCCGCTGGCAAAACATATTTCTGTTATGGAAAGACTGCTTGAAGAAAGCAGTCTTTTTGCATACATAAGACGAACTTCGTTTAAGTATTCTTTGTATTTTTTTCCTGTTGCTGCGTGGAACTCCTCGCTCAGATAGTTTGGGGTGATGCCGAGATATGCTGCAGTATCGGAAAGAGTGGGGTTTTCGCGGAAATGAATGTTCACATACGACACGGCACTCCCGATAAGCGCCTTTTTGGAATCATTCTTTGACGGCTGTTTAACATCAAAAATCCGCAGAAGATGTATCATAATGAGCTCCAGTAAGAGCTTGCAGGATTTTTCACCATGCTTTTGCGGATTTGTGCTTTCGTAATATAAAATATCACATATCTGACGGAAGTTCTTGAATTGCTCGCCGTCAAGGGTCTTTATCAGTCCGCCTCCAATGCCCGAAAAGTACTGGGTGAAATCAGCGGGGAGCATTTCGTCGGGAAATGAAATGTTATAGACTGTGACGTTTTCGAAGCTTATCTCGTGAAAATCGGTGGGGTTCAAAACATATACGGTTCCCGGGCATATGTCATATTCCGTGCCGTTCAGGATCTGCTTGCCCGAGCCCGAAAGAACAATTTCAAGCTCCCAGCAGTTATGCCAGTGCAGAGGCCATGAATACGAATCAAAGGTCTTTTTTTCGATGAATATGCCGAGTCCCGAAAGATCACCGTATTTATCCATCATTTTTGCGTTTTTTGTGCTGTTCATAAAAAGCTCCGAATGTATGATGTTGTGTTGACATAAAGGAGTTTTGCGGAGCAAAACTCGGCATCTGCCAATTTTTATATTATTATGATACAACAATATGTCGGAAAAAGCAAGTGCAATCCGAAAAAACAGTAATTCTTTTGATAATAACGGGAAGATAATGCCTGAAACAAGTGATATAATTAAATAGCAAAATAAAAATGATGAAAGGAAAACGAAAAAATGAAACTTTTTATAGACACGGCAAATGTTGAAGAAATCAAAATGGCAAACGATCTCGGAGTTATTTGCGGAGTTACCACAAACCCTTCGCTCATCGCCAAAGAGGGCAGGGATTTTAAGGAAGTTGTAAAAGAAATAGCTACTATTGTGGACGGCCCCATTTCCGCAGAGGTTATAAGTGAAGACCACGAGGGCATGGTGAAAGAAGCGCGCGAGCTTGCCGCCATTCACGAAAACATTGTGATCAAAATACCCATGACCCTTGAAGGACTCAAAGCCACAAAGATACTTTCTTCCGAGGGCATAAGAACAAACGTAACACTCATATTCAGCGCGGCGCAGGCGCTCCTTGCGGCACGTGCGGGTGCGTCGTATGTAAGCCCTTTTCTCGGCAGACTCGATGATATCGGTGCTGTGGGCATGGAGCTTGTGGAAGAGATAGTGGAGATATTTGCTCTTCATAATATAGATACCGAAATAATCTCTGCCAGTGTGCGCAGCCCTTTGCATGTCATAGATGCGGCACGCGCAGGCGCACATATTGCAACGGTGCCTTATAAAGTTATTCTTCAGATGGCAAAGCATCCTCTTACAGATGCCGGAATTGAAAAGTTTATGAAGGACTGGGAAAGCCTCAACGCGTAAGTTCGCAGAAATTTGGTGTTTATTGAAATAAAACTGCGATTTTCTTTTGAACAGATAAGATCTGCGCTCAAAAAGAATTTTAGGTCATCGTTTTATTAAGAAAAATAATTGCGGGTCTTGTATAACCGGCAACACAAAACAAATCGGCTGTCAGCGCATTTTGCGTCGGCAGCCGTGTTTTTTTGTTATTCTTTTCAGTCGTTTTTGTCAAGCTTTCCCACCACAAGCTTCATGTAAAGAAGAAGTCCGAGGCACAGCACAAAGGTGATGGCAGAGAGTATCTGCTGTCCGTAGACCGTAACTCCGCAGACTTTGTTTCCTGCACTTTGTACGGTATGGATTATATATCCGCCGATGAAGGTGGAGAAGAACGCCACAAAACCGCCTATGGCGGATTTTATACCGAGTGCAGGAGCTCTGTCCTCATGGGGAACGTAATCAAAGATTATATTCATGAGTCCGCTGTTTATGCCCGCCATGGATATGGCATGTACGCAGGAATACAGTGCGAACATGACCTTGCCGTTTGAGGGAACTGTAAAGATATTGATAAAGAACGAAAAGGTTGCAATGCCAAAACATATAAACAGCATTCTGCGCCATGAATATTTATCCGCAAGCTTTCCGAAAAAGCGGGAAAAGGCAATTCTTGATACCGAGCCCACAAGGCTAAGAACAGCAATATATTTCATGGTAAAGCCGAGATCGCCTATCTTGTAAACCCCGTAATAGGCAAGGGAAAGCTTTGAGGAGAACTGCCATATAACATCTATGAGGATTATTTTTGTGAGTGCTTTGTTGGAGAAGGTCTTTATCAGAGCCTCGGAAAATTTAATGTGCTGTTCGGGTGTCTTTTTTTCCTCGTCCGATTCCTTTATTAAAAGAAGAGATGCCATGTGTATTACCGCAAGAACGAGAATGGTCACCGCACAAATGGAAAAATACACATCGTCCTTTCCCTGCGCTTTGTAATGATCGGAAACGGAACCCATGGTGAGTGAGAATATTGTGCCCATGATAAGGGATATTATTTCTTTGTTTGCGGTAAATTTGCCGCGCTTTTTATCGGGCACATAGGACATGAGCCAGCTGAGCTTATAGGGGGATACGATGTTTGCAATCAGATGACCGCAAAGGAACATGATAACTATAAGCACGGCTTTTGCGGAGCTTGGTATTTTGAACACGGGAATAAAATACAACATCACAAACATTATCTGATTTATCAGATGAAGCATTGTTACAAAAAACTTCATTCCGTGTGTTTTGCGGAAAAATACCGAAACCAACTGTGCCGAAAAGGCAAAGGCTGCAAGCTCTGTTACTATTCCCGCTGCGCTGTCGGAAACTCCGTTGCCGGTGAGCAGCTGCGCCAGAAAGGAATCGACAATAAGCAGAGATATCAAATATTCGACTCCCGCTTCTATTATGTACCAGAATCGGTTGCCTGAAAGTTGTTTTTCCGTAAGCCCCGTACCCGGCTCCAATCTTATTTGCTTGTTCATAGCGGACCTCTTTTCATTTTGAATACAGGAATATTATACAGCAAGAGGTATTTTTTTCAATAGGTTTTGTTACGAAAAATTTTCGAATTTCGTCCGCTTTTGATATTTGGTCAATAATCCCCGCAGAAAAAACTTCCTGCGGGGAATGTGTGTTTTGCGTATTCAGAAAAGGTTTCTTCCGTTTTTTGTTACAAAGCCTATAAATTCGTCGTGACCGCATCTGCCGTTATACCACAGCATCCACTGATTTTTTTCTTCGTTCCATAAGAATGACGGCTTGTAGCAGGCATCGGCATCCCATGATCCTTTTTCGGGTTCTACTATCGGGTTAAGAGAACTCTTTTCCCAGCAGGAGATCCCGTTGTCGGAACGCGCCATACATATATGTGCTTTGTCTATATTTTCGTATCCGATATAAAACATCACGTATCCCATATCATCGGTCTTTATTACCTGACAACCGCCTATGCGGTCCTGTTCATAAATGTTTTCTTTGTCTGCCGTGAACACGGGATTTATTCTTGATTTTGTCCAGTTGATGCCGTCGGTGCTCTGAGCATAGCACAAAACATTGGGTTCATAAGTTTCTCCCGCTGCATACCACATTTTGTATATGCCGTTATCGTATATTACGCAGGGGTTCATCACAGAAGGACCTTCATGCGGGTATTCGCTGATGATTATGGGTTCATTGAACGGGCGGGTGAAATGCAATCCGTCCTCGCTTACCGCATATCCTATAAAGCTGTGACCGCGTGCCTGACCCGTGTACCACATTTTGTATATGCCGTCGGATCTGATTACGCAGTTGCGGTTTATGTTGTCTTCCCAGCCGCTTTTGGGATCTCTTTCGAGGGTTATTTGCGGATATTCCCAGTTTATTCCGTCGTCGCTGAATGTTACTGCAAGGGCTTTTTTTGCTCTCCACGAAAAGTCCATACGGTATCTGCCGTTCTCATGAGTCACGTAGACATCAAAACAAGTTCCCAGTTCCTTGCTTCCCAATACGGGATTCCCGTGGTATTTTACAAACTTCTCCATTTTTTACTCCTTAAAGCTGTATTGATATTTTTGTTATGCTGTCGCTGTGAGCATATTCTGTTCCGTCAACGTATATATGAAGTCCCGTTCCTTTGCCGTAACGCAATCCGTTTTTGTCCCATAATAATGTTATACTGTGTGTTCCTGCCGAAACTCCGTCAAGGCAAATGTAATCGATATCGTTTTCACCAAACAACGGATCGATCGCAATAACACCGCCTTCAACACTTATTCCGCAAAGGCAGGTTATCACAAGGTCGCAGAATGTGGAATGGTTATAGTCGCGTCCACGGTCTGCGTCATCGCGTATGGGTCTTATGGAATGCAGTATCTTGCGGGCAAGCCACTCGCCCGTGAACGGATCGAGATTTTCGTCTATAAACGGTCTTTTTTCTCCGTTTTCAGTTATGTATTGACAGGATGCATACTGTTTTAACAATGCAAAAAGGTCGCTTTTGGTAACGTATGTCCCGTTATGATTTTTAAGAAGGTTTGCCATGGCACCGATCGTCTGACATGTGGCAAAGGGCCAAGAGGGTCCGTTCCACAGACATTCGTGGTCAAATTCCTTCATGAAGTCGGGATGATTTCTTTCGGCGGTGGTGGGTCCGTATGGTGCGGCAAAATAGTTTTCATCATTAAGAAATTTCCATGCCACGCTCATTCTTTTTTCGGGAATGTTGAAGCACCAGGGAATATATCCTATTTCCTCTCGCACATCGGCAAGCGTATAGTTTTTACGTTCCGCAAGGTTTTTATAAAACTGTGCGTTTTCATCCCAAAGACGGGTGTTTATGAGCTCCCTGAGCTTTTTTGCTTCGAGAGCAAAAGCTTCAGATTCCTTCGTAAATCCTTTGCGCGTTGCTATTTCCGAAAGAGCGCGGCTTTCCGCATACATATATGAATTGATGGTGGGGCGAAATCCCGGGCCGCTTACGGAATATTCCATTCCGTCACGGTTGTCGGTCTGATAAAATAAACCGCATTCTCTGCCGTGGGAGCGTTTCCATTCAAAATAATTTTCTTTCATGGGCTCATAAAGCGATTCGGCAATCGTAAAATCGTTCCAGACGCGGCAGGCTTCAAGTATTGAGTATGCCGCAGGAAAGCTGTATTTACGTCGTTCGGCATCCTCGGTAAACCAGAATTTTGCATAGTCGGAAAGATACTCGCGGTTATAAAGCCACCTGCCCTCGTTGAAGTGATGCATAGCGGGACAATTTATGGTATTGTATTTTCCCGCCCACGGGACTGGAGGGTAGAATTCCGTAATAACATATCCTTCGGGAGTGGTTTTTATATGATGGCAGAAAGTGTGCCATCTGAAATAGTATATTTCCTCAATGGTGCTGTCGGAAATATCAAGAAGCGGTATGCCCGCATCAAAAGGTGAAATCCCTTCAAGGTCATATGTGTGGGTCTCTTTTTTCAAGGTGGGGTTTAAAATATGGTATTTGTTTGCCAAAATATCACTCCGTTCGGTTGACATAAATAACAGTATATATTATAATTATAGCAGTATTTACATTCTGTTCAATAGCAATATGTTTTTAAAAATTTGCATTTTGTTTTGCGGAGGCATTATGTTAAACGAGAGCTGTACTCTTTACGAAAGATACGAAAATACCCCGGGACCCATTGCACAAAAGATATTTTATTATCCGCAGTGGTCGGGGCACTTTGTGTGCAGAAAAGATTTCAGAATAAACCGTCACGGCTACAAAAGTATACTCTTGCTCTATTCTATGAGCGGGCAGGGGATAATACATTACCGCGGGAATGCGGAGGTGTTGAAATCGGGACAATTTGCACTTATAAACTGTGTGGACGAGCATACATATTATCCTGAGGGAAAATGGGAATTTGAGTTTTTGCATTTTTTTGGTGCAAATTGTGCGGATATGTATGAATATATATATACACTTTCCGGCGGATTTATTTTTGATGACAGTACGGGAGTGCGCTCCGTGCTTGAATCTGTTATAGAAATGAATAAAAATGGTATATCACGAGAAGAAGCAGAGGCATCAAAGAGTATTTCCGATATTTTGTATTCGGTCATAGGTGAAAAACAAAGATCGCACAGCTTCATAAAAGTGTGCGATCACATAGAACAAAATATAAAAAACGTTTCGTCCGTTGGGGAGCTTGCGGGAAAATTCGGTTTTTCGCGGTGCTATTTCTCCACGGAATTTAAAAAAGCCACGGGAACTACGGTTTATGAGTATATCACAAGATGCAGACTTACCCATGCAAAAAATCTGCTTGTGAAAAGTGATATGACCGTATCTCAGATTGCTGAATGCGTGGGCTATACAGACAGCACCACATTTATCAGAGCTTTTGGTGTTAGGGAGGGAATATCGCCGCTACAATACAAAAAAGCTATGACGGGAAGAAGCTGATCATTCGGTCAGGACAAATTCTTTTTCAATAAGTTTTATGGTTATTCGTGTGTTGAGCTCCATTGCATCGGGCGGATATGTTATTTTTATATCGCCGTGATAAAACTTTTCTTTAAAAAATTCAAACGCATCGTCATGACTGCCGAAGTTTTTAAGAATGGCGGCAATTTCCTGCGCCACATCCACTGCGCTTCTTTTTGCATTTTCAAAAAAATCATAAGTTTCGCTTGTGTCCAAAACTCCGTAATGCGGTGCCAAAAGGTTATTAATGTGCATTTTTTCGGCTTTTTCCAGCGATTCTATCGTTGTGTCGTAACCGATAAGATAAGAGGGGATAACAACACCGTTTCCCGCATAAACGCCAAGAGTCTCGGAGCCCAGGAGAAGACCATTTTCGGCAAGGTAGAATCCAAAGGAACATCTTGTGTGACCAGGGAGCGAGATTGCTGTAAATTCCATGTCTCCCGCACGGATGATATCTCCGTCGCAAACGGTAATATCGGCACGAAGCTCGTCGAAAAGATCGGGATAGTCATTGATCCCGTTGATTTTTGCAAATTTTCTGTCAAGGTCTCGCATGACAGCGCGGGCGGTGGGTTTTGCAAATATTTTTGCGGCATATTCGCCCGCCACGATCTGCGCATTGGGAAAAGCTCGTTTTATGTAAGGTGCCCCTGCGGCGTGGTCGTAGTGTGAGTGGGTGAGAAAAATATAGTCGAGCGGGCGGGTTCCTAAAATGTCTGATATGTTTTTTGCAATTTTTTCGCCCGTAAAAGCAAAACCTGTGTCGTAAAGTACAGCGGTTTTGCCGTCATCGATCAAAAACGCACTGTCGCCCGTGTGATGGCGCACATCTGTTATCTTAATGTCTTTCATCGTATTATATTGTCTTTCGTTTTTTATTCTGTGATTGTGAATTCTGCGTAATATGTTTTGCTTTCGGGATTTGGAATTCCCGCATAATCCGATACCTGCTTTGAAATTCTGTATGTGCCGCAGGAAAGCTTTCCGTACAGCCATTCCCATTTCACTTCAAATTCCGTGGTGCTGTTTTTGCAGATGAGGTATGCTGGCATTGTCCATGCATATTCGCCTTCGGGAATTACGGTGGGCACGGCTTCCCAGCCGCCGTTTTTCAGAACTTCAATGGTGTAAGGCTCGCCCGTCTGAAGCTCGCCTTTGACGTTTCCTCCGGACTGTTCAAAATTTATGGTTGCACCCTCGGGGGTCACATCTTCCGCATAGCACAAAATACCCCATTCGTCATTTGTTGCAGGAGAAACTGTGGTTGTTTCAGGGAACTTTGCGGTAACGGTTTCGTCTTTGTCGGGTGTTGCAACTATTATGGAAGTCGGCCCGTCTGCGCCGCCTATTATACCAATGCTTTCGCTCTCAAGCGGGGAAAGGTTGAAAATAAGACTGCAGGAACACAATGTCAGCGATAGCACCGAAACTGCGGCAATAAGTATCTTTTTCATTGATCAGTTCTCCTTTGCGTTTTCTTCAAGAGTGTTTCCCGTAAGGCGGTATATGGTCCAGTCGTCAAGGGAAACCGCACCAAGGGATTTATAAAAATCTATACTCGGCTTGTTCCAGTCGAGGCAACACCATTCAAGCCTTCCGCACCCCTCGTTGTGTGCGATATATGCAAGCTTTTGCAGAAGCCCTTTGCCGTAACCCTTTCCGCGGAATTCCGGAAGCACAAACAGGTCTTCGAGGTATATGCCCGCTTTTCCGAGAAATGTGGAAAAGTTATAGAAATAGAGGGCAAAGCCTACTTCTTTCCCGTTTTCCAAAGCAAAAATGACGTTTGCTTTTTTCTTGTCAAATATCCATTCTTCAAGAAGTTCCTTTGTTGCCACAACGTCGGACGACATATTTTCGTATTCGGCAAGTTGTCTTATAAAAAACAGTATTTTTTCGCAATCGTGCCGTTCGGCATATCTGAAATCCATAAAATTCTCCTTTTTTCATCAGACGAATATTGTGTAAATAAGTTGCGTTTGCGGTAAAAACAAAAGGGAGAGTCTGATTTTAAAACTCTCCCGCAAAAATTCAAGTTTCGTTTTTTGCTGCAATATATCCCGAAATAAAATCGTTAGCTTTGCGAAGAATATTTCTGTCATGAGGATAGTTGAGTATCTTCATGGCTTCATCGTAAGTTACGAGCTTGTATTCGGAAATTTCCATTATATCCATCTGAATGTCCTTGGGATCAAATGGTGCGGTGTAATAAACTGCCTCTTTGCGGACATAGCCGTTGATGAGGTAATTGTAGCTTTCGCGGAAGCCATTTATGAGTCTGGCTGTTATTCCCGTTTCCTCGTAGATCTCGCGAAGAGCGGTCGCACGTTCATCTTCTCCGAATTCCACATGGCCTTTTGGGAAACCAACATGACCGGACATGTTTTTTATGAGGATGTAGCGACGTATATCGCCGTTTTGCGAAAAAAGGACTGCACCGCAGCTTTTTTCGTTAAAGCATACGAATACCAAAGCTTCCTTATCTTCCACATCCTCGATATAATCGGAAACAAGATATCGAAGATCGGGTTCGTAATATAGAGAATTCTTGGGTGCTATGATCCAGTATTCCCGTTTGTCCTGTGTTTTTACAATGGCGATGACCTCGCCCGTAAATTGAGAAACCGCTCCGTCAGTACCGATAACAAACGCCGCCTTGTTAAGCGTCTGGCTGTCTTTGGCATCATGTCTAACCTTTCCGCAGTTGATATAACAGTTTCCTCTGTGCGGAATGAATTTTCTGAAAGTGCTGGTGATATCTGCTGTGACAGTTTTGCCGAGAATAAAGCGTGCGTTGCGGTTTGAAGCGGCAACATTCCAACTTGCCATTTTCTTCAACCCCAAATAAAAGATTATGTATCCGCAAAAGTAATGTGAAGCAAGCACATTATATACGATAATACATTTTAATAATTTATTATAACACATTTTTTTAAGTAAATCAAGTGTTGCGTGGTATATATTTCGACGAATATTTGCGGGATTTTATATATTTTTTGAAAAAATCTGCGGATTTGTTGACTTTAAAGTGATTTGGTGATATGATTTCAGTAAGATCACTTCTTTGGAGGTAAAAATGAAACTTGAGGCATTGTTCTCGGATCACGCGGTTTTGCAGCGAGGAAAAGAGATAAATATTTTTGGTAAAGGCAAGGGAGTTGTCGAAATAACATTTTGCGGAAATACGGCAAGCTACACATCTGACGGGGGAGATTTTGTCCTGACCCTTCCACCGCTGCAGGCGGGAGGCCCTTATGAAATGACGGTGTGCCTTAACGGAAAAACTCACATAATAAAAGATATTATGGTGGGTGATGTGATCCTCGTGGCAGGGCAGTCAAATACAGAGGTTCAGATCGGCGAGATATCCCCTGAAATGACTGGGGATAACCCGTATATACGTGCTTATCATTGCCGTCATATTTCAAAATCCCACCCCTTTGATGATTCATGGAATGCGCTGACAGGTGATAACACTTCGCACTGGAACGCACTTCCGTATCATATTGCGGATATGCTGTATAAGGAACGCGGTGTGCCGATAGGTGTTGTTTGCTGTTCGCAGGGTGCGGCGCGGATACAGTCGTTTTTGTCGCCACAGCTTAATACCGGGTTTGATTTTGACCCCGAAAAGCTTCATCCCGATTACAAATACCCACAGTTTGTGGCATTTAATCACAATTCGGATATTTTCCGTTTCATGCTGGAGCCTATTGTGCCATACACCATTGACAAAGTTGTGTGGTATCAGGGCGAAAGTAACACCTCGGTTTATGAGGGCAACCATTATGATGAAATGCTTAAAGCGATGATAGGTGAGTGGAGAAGGCTTTTCCGAAATGCGAAGCTTCCGTTTGTTATCGTACAGATAAATGATTTTACCGGTGCTTTTTCGGCGCAGGGCTGGAAGCTTGTTCAGCAGGCACAGGAGCGGGTGGCACAAGAAACACAGTATTGCACACTGGTCAAAAGTTCCGATCTCGGACAGCACGATCTTATCCACCCGACAAACAAAAAAGAGGTTGCACAAAGAATATTTGCAGAACTGTAAATAATTGTTTTATTTTTAACGGTTTTAAAAAGGAAAACAGATTTAATAAAAGGTTTTGTTTTTGAGAAAAAACGAGGATTTCAAAGGATTTTAAAGGATTTTGGACGAAAATGGTGTTTTTTTCGGAAGAATTGCGTATAATTGTGTATAATCACGAATAATTTTGAAATTTCAGATATTTTTTTGAAAAAGCTCTTGACAAATCGTTCAATATGCTATATATTTTATATTGATTCGGAAGAACACTATTTATGTCGGTTTTTCGTAACGGAATTATCGCTGTATCAAGTGTTCTTTTGTAATAATATGTTCTTTCGGGGAGTTTTTCCCCGTAAGTTGTTTTTCTGAATATCACAGAACCACGGAGGTAGAAATTTGGAAACTGGCGTAATTGTTAAGCTCGAAGACATTGTAGTTGTTTATGACGATGAAAACGTACTTAAAAACATAAGTCTTGATATCAACGACAAGGAATTTATCACGTTGCTCGGGCCTTCCGGTTGCGGTAAAACAACAACTTTAAGAATTATCGGTGGCTTTGCCAAGCCCACCTCGGGCAAGGTCTTTTTTGACGGCAAGCTTATCAACGATATTCCCCCACACAAAAGACAGGTAAACACGGTGTTCCAGAAGTACGCCCTGTTTCCTCATCTTAATGTTTATGAAAACATAGCTTTCGGTCTTCGTCTTAAAAAGACTCCCGAAAAAGAAATACGTTCAAGGGTGCTCGAAATGCTTGAGCTTGTAAATCTTGAAGGCTACGGCTCAAGAAACGTAGATCTCCTCTCCGGAGGTCAGCAGCAGCGAGTTGCTATTGCCCGCGCTCTTGTGAACCACCCGAGAATGCTTCTGCTTGACGAGCCTTTGGGTGCTCTCGACCTTCAGCTCCGCAAGGAAATGCAGACCGAGCTTAAAAAGATCCAGCAGCA
>JAFYUY010000004.1 GCA_017549405.1 Clostridia bacterium
GTTCCCCCTCGTGAACTCCCCCCCATGAGGCATTTTCTCACCGAAAACGCCTCATATAGGAGTGTTTTTCGGCAACAAAGTCACCAAAAAACACAAATTTAATTTTTATTTTATGTTTTGCTATACTTTATCGACAGCCTGCAAGAACCCGCAAAAGCGGGTTCTTGATTCATTTGTGCAATATTATTTCATATTTTCCTGCTTGCGGAAAAATTCGAGTATTCCGTCGCACAGCGCCTGCGCCGAGCGCTCGATGTTTCCTTCGGCAAGGGTCCACTGGTATTCCTCCACGTTTGAAATGAACGACATTTCGCAAAGGGTGGACGGGAATCTGTGGTCACGTGCCATGGCAAGCTTCTGATAAGCCGTTTCTCTCTGCTGACGGTTGAGAGAAGCGCACACGGTATCGGAAACGGTCTTTGCAAGAAGTATTCCCGAATTGTTGGAGTAAAGACCGAGATATCCTCTTGCCCGCTGAGCATTCGTGCCGTCGGGCACGGAATTGTGGTGAACGGAAATAAGAAGATCGGGAACAACTGCGCTTATCATGTCAAGACGTGCATAAAGGTCGTGGGTCACATCCTCCGTACGGGTGGTGTAGATTTCTGCACCCAACGCTTTCAGCTTTTCCGCAAGACTGTTTGCTATCATAAGGTTGAGGTGGCTTTCGTGGAGCTTAGTATTTTTGCCGCCGGGACCGAGAGCTCCGCCGTCGTTGCCGCCGTGCCCCGCATCAACGTAAATGCGTTTTCCCTCCAGGGGAAGCTCTGCATTTCCGGAAAGTCCTATGGGATTGTTGAATTTTATCTTTATGAATCCCGGCTCGTATTCAAGATTAAAGCCGAAATATCTTTCGGGATCCTTGAGGACTGCCGTGTAAAGAACAGTCTTTCCGCTGGCACCGGGCTTTGCGCTCACCGATGAGAACAGAGGATTTTCCACAAGGTTAAATTTCGGCATAACATCGGGCAGGGTGTCGTAAAGCACGATGGTTACGTTGCTGCCGTTTACCCACACGTCCACGGGCACATTTTCGGTCACACCAAAGCGAAACTCGGTGTAGTTGTCTTTGTAATTCTGCGCTTTTGAGCTTACCACTTCGGATTCCGCAGTAAGCACCGTGTTTTTGTAAAGGGGCTGATCCGTTACCACCGTCACACGGTCCTCGGCAACAAATCCACCGAATGAAAGCTTGTAAAATCCCGAATCGTATCCCACGATGTAATCACGCATTCCCGCTGACGTGGGTGTGTAATCATCGTAGAAAGAGGAGGTTGCGGATTTTTTAAGATAGGTGTAATCACGGTTGACCTGTGCGTATATCAGTGCGCCCTCACCGACCTGCTTCATAAGCCCGCATTTTTTTGTTTTGGAAATGCCGCCGCTTTCGGCGGTGAAGGTTATGGTGCCAAGATCCGCTATCTGCGCCGTGGGGGCAAGTGTGCTGAACTTTATTGTTCCCTTATAAACTTCCTTTATGTATAAACCGTTTTCGGGCACGGCACCCGTTGTGGGGGAAAGCTGTGCGGACGCACCGCCCACGGTTACCGTAACATTGCATCCCGCCGGGGCGGTGCATTTAAAGGTAACGGCTTCTCCGCCTCGTATCCACATTTCTCCTGCGGGGTATGTGTCTGTTATATCGAATGAGGCAAGGGTTTTCTTTATCGGGGCGGCAGTTCCGTCTGTTTTTGTCACAGTGTGAGTCACTGTGACGTCGCCCTGAGTCACCTCAACTGTGTTTTCGCCGGGAGAAAGCTGCGCCTGGTAACCGAAAAATCCTTCCTTTGTGCGGGATGCGGGGTCTCCGTTTACCGTCACGGGGGCAGAGTTTTCACCCGTTTCGGACGAGCCTAATATATACTGACTGTCAAGGGTAGTTTTGTATCCGTCTGCGGGATAGTTTACGGATGTGCCGGAATTGGCATCAAAAGAGGGAACGGGGAGCGAATACATTTCGGAAAGCTTGTCTGCAATGTACAGCGTATTTTTTGCAAGATCTTCGTAACCGAAGAATATGCTTCCCTCATAACACATAAGAGAGCGGGCAAATTCTATCTGCGAGGGTATCTCACCTGCGGGAAAATCGGAAATTTTGTAAAGGGCATGACCTATATAAAGGTCAACTCCCGTGCCGTCAAGATTTGCATTCCACCATCTTGAAACAACATCAAAGGGGGCGGCAGAGGTGGAAAAAGCCCAGTATACCTGCGGTGCGAGATAATCCACATATCCGCCGCGTGCCCATGCGATGGCATCGCAGAAAACCTCGGAATATGCTTCAAAGCCGTTGGTATCGCTGCCCTTTACGGGGGTGTTGCTCTTAGCGTTGGAATAAATACCAAAGGGGCTGACGCCAAATGCGCACTCGGGGTCTGCAGCTTTTACTGCGTCATAAATTGCTTTGACCGTGGCATTGACGTTTTGTCTGCGCCAGTCGTCAAGGGAGGTTCCGTCGGTGCACAGAGCGTATTGCGCCGCATCGTCAAAAACTCCGTCCTTAACGGGGTAGGGGTAAAAATAGTCGTCCATGTGGATGCCGTCCACATCGTATTTCTTTGCGATGTATGCCGCTTCACTGCTTATCATCTTGCGCACTTCGGGGAGAGCGGGATTGTAATAATATCTGCCGTCGGAGTACTTCACGCAATATTCGGGGTGAAGCCTTGCGGGATGGTCATCGGGGAGAGAGCTGAATTCGGTGGATGCGTAATAAGTTATTCTGAAGGGATTTATCCATGCGTGAAGCTCGAGCCCTGCATCGTGAGCCGATTTTGTTATGTATTCAAGAGGATCAAAGCCGGGGTCCCCTCCCGCAGTTCCCGTAAGGAATTCCGACCATGGATATATTTCAGATCTGTAAAAGGCATCGGAGCAGGGAACCACCTGGAAAAACAGTGTGTTGAGTCCTGCGTTTTTGGCGGTGGATACGATGCTGTCAAGCTCTTTTTTCATTTTGCTCGCCGAAAGTCCTTTTTCGGACGGGAAGTTTATGTTATCTACCGTGGCTATCCACACACCTCGCATCTCATCAGATCTCAGCGTGCCCGCCACATCACTCGGAGCGCTTATAACGTTGTCTGCGGCATTTGTCGGTGTTTCGGAATTTTTTCCGACAAAACGGAATGTAAGAAAAGTTGCCAGCGCAAGCAACGCAACAGTTGCGGCAGTGACTGCGGGAAGCAGGCGTGAGCGTTTTGTTTTCTCTGGTGCGGAAACGTGCATTTCTTCCTTATTGAAAAGATTGTCATTCTGTGGGTTGTGATTCAATTTTTCCACCTCCGGGTAAAAGTTATATGATTTGTTATATTTACGTTTATAAAAACTCTGTCTGTGCGAAACAGCCTTGCGATTCGCAAAAGTATTTATGTTTTTACATTTTATTATATTATACAACATTTTGCGATTCTTTTCAATATTGTGCCGTCGGAAAATTGTGACAAAATAAAAGAACGAAATTTGTGGGTTTTTTATCGTCAAACTGCACAAAAGATGGAGTAAAAATATAGCAAAAAAGACACAAAGTGCCGATTGATAAAAAATATGCGAAAAAAACGAAAAAAATGCTTGACAAATGGGAAGGTTTGTGGTATTCTAATAAAGCTGACCGCGAGAGCGGAAGCGACGGACTTTGAAAATTGAACAACGAAAGACGAGAAGAAAATAAATAACTCGTTAATTCCAAAGAATAGTAGAAAACTACTACCCAAGGAAAAAGTAAGA
>JAFYUY010000034.1 GCA_017549405.1 Clostridia bacterium
ATATGACAAAGCTGTCATCAAGAAAACTTACATTGCTTTCACCGTATATGGCGCGGGCTGTGTCGTCAACAAAATATGCTTCAAGTCCGTAAAGCACCTTTATGCCGCCGATCTTGCGGGCGGCTTTCATTATTTGAGGGAACGCCTGAAGATTGCCATGGTCCGTTACGGCAACTGCATCCTGACCCCAGTCCTTGACTTGCTTTATAACGTCGGCGGGTTCAATAGTTGCATCCATCTGCGACATTTTGGTGTGCAGGTGAAGTTCAACTCGCTTTTCTTCGGCATTATCCTTTCGTTTGAGTATCTTTATCTTTGAAATTCCAAGCGGTTTTACGGCAAGGGTGCCGTCAAATCTGTCGGGGGCTGCCTGGCCGCGAAGAATTACTGCGGGTGAATCTGCAAGAGGAGAGTATTTATCGTCTTCCTCTGCATTGTAAAGAAACTTTGCAACAAGGGAAGAATCATTGTCTGTTATAAAGAATGATGCAATGTATTTATCGCCTTTTTTGGTAAGGCGCTTGTCAAACCCAAAGACCTTGCCGCATACTGTGAAGTTTTTACTTTCAAAGCCTACGTGGCGAATGGGGATGATCTCGAAGTTTGTAATTGTGCCGGTTATTTCTTCGGGTTCGGATATGTCAAATCTCATTTTTCCCGAGAAAGCCGTTGAATTGTCATAATCCACTTCGGCAAAGGCTTCGTCTGTAAATACAGAGTTTGCGGTTTCCACGGGATCTGCCGCAGGTTGTCGGTTATATCCGTTTGCACCTCCAAAACCGTTGCCGTTCTGCCTTTGATACTGTTCAGAAGACGCGGGAGGAGCTTCGCGCCTTAAAAAGGCTTCTTTGTCGATTTCGGGCGGTGCAATAAGCGTTTCGAGCTCTCCGATGGACATTTCCTGTTTTCCGCCGAAGTTTATGGTGCGGTAAATACCAAACCAGTCATGAATGATATCCGATATTTCACGGTCACAACCGGATATTTCAAGAAGATTCTTGCCACCGTTAAAAAGTTCAATGTTTACTGTATCATTCTGTGGCACGGTGAGATTTGCAATGAGCTCGTTGTCGTCGGTGACAAGCTCGCTTTGTGTATCATAAGTTACAACATGCAGTTTTTCCGAAACCTTGGCATTATCAAAAAAACCGTAGCCCAATGGGTTGCGGCGTTTGAGTTCACAAAGAATGTCGGGAAAACGGGACAGTGAGAACTTGTCCGAAGGGAAATGAGGAGAAATGCGCATGAGACTTAACTCGTACGCATTTTTTATTCCTTCCTCAATAGCTTCTACCGAATCAAAATCCACATAATCAGAAAATGATATGTTGCATATTATGCGACGTGTTTCCTGATCGAGCTTAATGCTGTAATCGGTGATTTTTGAGCATGCATTCTGTTCGGGATATTCCGGCTGATATTTGAAAAATTTTTCTAAAAAGGATTTTGCCATTTTACACCTTACATTTTTTCTATTTCAGCCATAAGTGTTTCGATAACATCATGCTCCGGGATCTTGCCTATTATTTCGCCTCTTTTGAACAGCAGAGCATCTCCGTTTCCGCCTGCAATGCCGATATCAGCATCTTTTGCTTCTCCGGGACCATTTACTGCACACCCCATGACTGCAACTTTGATTTCTTTTTCGCAGTTATCTAAAAGCTCGTGAAGCTTGTTTGCAATTTCAATAACATTGATGTTGGTTCTTGCGCAGGTGGGACATGAAACAATGTTTACTCCACCGCGAAGTCCCAAGGATTTCAAAAGGTCTCTTCCTGCCGCAACTTCCTTTTCCACCGCATCGGTGAGAGATACTCTGAGGGTATCACCTATACCGTCAATGAGAAGGGCGCCTATCCCGGCTGATGATTTGATTATACCCATGCGTTCGGTTCCCGCTTCGGTAACTCCGAGATGGATGGGATATGAAGTCTCTGACGCAAAAATGCGGTTTGCAGCGACTGTGTCTGCCACATTTGAAGATTTTATAGAAACGATAATATCGTAAAAGTCAAATTTTTCAAGTAGTTTAACGTGATACATTGCGCTCTCAAAAAGCGCTTCGGGCGTGGGTGCCCCATATTTTTCCAGTATGTGTTTTTCCAGCGAACCACCGTTTACACCTATTCTTATAGGAATGTTTTTCTGACGACAGATATCGGCTACTGCTTTCACTCTGTCTTCGCCACCGATGTTTCCGGGATTTATGCGTATTTTATCAATCCCTTGCTGTGCCGCAAGAAGAGCAAGTCGGTAGTTGAAATGTATATCTGCCACAAGGGGAATGTGCGAATGCTCTTTAAGGTAGGAAATGCTGTTTGCGGATTCTTCGTCCGGAACGGAAAAACGCACTATATCGCATCCTGCAAGCTCGAGGGATCTTATCTGTGAAAGGGTGCTTTCCTTGTCCGATGTTTTTGTAAAAGTCATGGACTGAACAGCGATGGGAGAGTCTCCTCCTATTGATATGTTTCCTATTTTAACTGTATTTGATTTTCTTCTTGTCATTGGGATATCTCCGTTATTTTGCTCTTGAATATATGTATTCGCGTGCGGTTTTGTCGGCATCCAAAATATCGTCGAAGCCGGGCTCTTTTACGGTTTTTATGTCGCGCAATGCATCGGACAACATATCAAAAATGTTTCCGAAAGATATTTTTCCGTTGAGATAAAGGTCAACTAAAGCCTCATTTGCCGAATTGAAAACACATGGTGCGGTCCCGCCGATGCGCACAGCGTGGCGTGCAATGTCAACGCTTGGGAAAACTCTGTTATCTACATCGAAAAATGAAAGAGTGCCGAGTTTTGCAAAATCAAGCTCAGGTGTAAGACCGTCTTTTTTTGCAGTACCGGTAAGAGCATACTGAATGCAAAGGCGCATATCGGGTTTTGCAAGCTGTGCGATAACGGAGTTGTCGCGATATTGCACCATGGAGTGTATAATGCTTTCACGGTGAACAACAATGTCTATCTTGTCTTCGGGCATATCGAATAGCCACATGGCTTCGATAAGTTCAAGCCCTTTGTTGACAAGGGAGGCGCTGTCTATAGTTATTTTTCTGCCCATGCTCCAATTTGGGTGCTTTAAGGCATCTTCCGGTTTTGCACTGCGGACAAATTCTTTGTCTTTGCCGAAGAAAGGTCCGCCTGAGGCTGTGAGAATAAGCTTTTTTATTTCCGAGTGACTGTTTTTGCCTATACATTGATGTATGGCACAGTGCTCACTGTCTACGGGTAAAAGACGTATTCCGTTTTTGCGTACTTCTCCCATAACAAGGCTGCCTGCTGCCACAAGAGTTTCCTTGTTTGCGATGGCAAGGTTCTTCTTCTCACGTATAGCCGCCATTGTCGGGGTAAGCCCTGCAAAGCCTATTATGGAATTGAGGACCGTATCCGCTGAAGTGCACGCAGCAAGTTCCGAAGAGGAAGTTTTTCCGCCGAGTATTCTGCAGTTGGTGTCGGCAACGGAAATTTTAAGCTGCTTTGCGGCTTCTTCGTCGGTCACGGCGCACATAGCGGGGGAATACTTGCGTATCTGTTCTTCAAGCAGTTTGGTGTTGGAATGGGCGCATATTGCATCCACCGTGATCCCGAGATGCGAAGCAACCTCCAGTGCCTGGGTGCCGATCGAACCCGTGGAACCAAGTATGCAAAGCTTTTCTTTGCTCATTGTGCGCGTGACCTCCTTTTGAACGATTAGTGAAAATGATAATTACACTATCTGATTAAAAACATTTATAAATTCGGGGTTGCCGGTCAGAATAAACAAGAATGGTGCAACGGCAAGTATACTGTCAAAACGGTCAAGTATCCCGCCGTGACCCGGGAACAGCTTCCCGTAATCTTTAATGCCGTAATCACGTTTTATTGCCGATGCGGCAAGATCTCCGAGCTGAGAGATTACCGATATGAAAGCGCCGATAAGTGCAATAATGATGTAGTTGGGGCGCATTTCGGTAATGCGCGAGAGGATAAAAGAGTACAAAACAAAACACAGCGTGCAGAATATCGTTCCGCAAACGGCGCCTTCTACTGTCTTTTTGGGACTTA
>JAFYUY010000035.1 GCA_017549405.1 Clostridia bacterium
ACCTCTTGTGAGGCATTTGGAATATGAGTTCCCGCATCAGAACTATGAATACACAGAAGACTGCTTTATGCTCGGTGATAAATATCTTGTGGCACCCGTGATTGAAAAGGGCAAGGTTACGCGTACATTAAGACTACCCGATGGTTTCAGCTGGAAATATGTTGACGGAAATATATACGAGGGCGGCAAAACCGTTACCGTTGATGCACCGCTTTGTGTGCTGCCGTATTTTGAAAAATCGGTCAATAATTAAATCCTTGCCCACTGATCGGGTGACAAAAACACTAAATGCAATGTTTCTGCCGCAATGTGCGGAGGCATTGCATTTTTCATAAGAACCATTGCATAAAATCCACCGCACAGCATCAAAAAAATTGACGATTTTAGTGCAAAATGCATAAATTGCACTTTTTGCAATGTAAATAAGATTATTTGCACTGTACATTGCAAATAAATTTTTGTAAAATAGTAGTATAATAATGAGTAAATATATACGCAAATATAAATCTTGGAGGAACAATCATGGAAAAAAAGTTCAATCCCGCAGACCTTAAGCTCGACTCCCTTGCAGTTCACGGAAACATGGGTCACGATTCTCACGCCCACGCTGTAAGCTTCCCCATATATCAGACATCAACCTACATAAACACAAACTTCGGACACGATATAGACTTCTCCTACTCAAGATGTGCCAACCCCACAAGAGATGAGCTTGAAAAAACTGTTGCTCTTCTCGAAGGAGGAAAATACGGCTTTGCTTTCTCCAGCGGTCTTGCTGCGGAAACAGCTCTGTTTTCCACCCTTTCTGCCGGTGATCACGTTGTTATAGGCGATGATGTATACGGCGGCACCTACCGTCTTTCGCGTGATGTTTTCCCGAGATACGGTGTTGAATTCTCCGTTGTGGATTTCTCCTGCCCCGAAAAAGTTGCGGCAGCCGTAAAGCCCAACACCAAGTTCCTTTACGTTGAAACTCCCACCAACCCCATGATGAAGGTGTGCGATATTGCTGCTATCTCCGAAATTTCCAAGAAGTGCGGTGCAAAATTTATCGTTGATAACACATTTATGTCACCTGTTTTCCAGAAGCCTCTCTCTCTCGGTGCAGATGTTGTTATTCACAGCGGCACAAAATACCTCGCAGGTCACAACGACACAATGGCAGGATTTCTTATCACCTCCGATGAAGAAGTATATAACGGTGTGGCATTCAACCGCAACACAGAAGGTGCGGCTCTTGCTCCCTTTGATGCATGGCTTGTGCTGCGCGGTATAAAGACACTCACTCTCCGTATGAGAAAACACGAAGAAAATGCCATTGCAGTTGCAAACTGGCTGACAAAGTGTCCCGCAGTTGATAAGGTCTTCTTTGTTGGACTCGATTCTCACCCTTCAAAAGCTATTGTTGATAAACAGTGCACAGGCTACGGCGGAATGATTTCCTTTACTCTCAAGGACGCATCCATTGTACGCCACGCACTGTGTGATTACAAAATGATAATGTTTGCCGAAAGCCTTGGCGGTGTGCAGACACTTATCACCTATCCCCTCACTCAAACACACGCATCTATCCCCAAGGAGGTTCGCGACAGCATAGGTATTACTGAAAACCTTCTTCGCCTTTCCGTTGGTATTGAAGATAAAGAAGACATTATAGCAGATCTTGCCTCTGTTCTCGGAGAAAACTGATATGAACCGAGAAATACGTTTTACAAAAATGCAGGCGTTCGGAAACGACTATGTATATATAGACACTCTGACTCAGGAGCTTTCCAATCTTTCCGAGCTTGCAAAGTTTGTTTCGTCACGTCATTTCGGTATCTGCTCCGACGGTATGATACTGGTTTGTCCATCGGAAACTGCAGATTTCCGTATGCGCGTTTTTAACCCAGACGGAACCGAAGCCGAAATGTGCGGAAATGCCGTACGCAGTGTTGGTAAACTCGTTTATGAAAAAGGGTTTACAAAAAAGAGTGAAGTATCTATCGAAACGCTTGGCGGCATAAAAAAGATATATCTTGATATAAAAGACGGGCATGTTTTTAACATAACCGCCAATATCGGTCAGCCCATACTCGAGGCGAGCAAAGTGCCTGCAGTCACAAGATCCGAAAGATTTATTGACAAAACCATCATCCTTGACGGCAGAAAATTCAGCACAACAGCCATTTCTCTCGGAAATCCGCATTGCGTAAGCTTTGTTGACGATCTTGATGAGCTTGATCTCGAAAAATACGGTCCGCTCATGGAAAACAACGAGCTTTTCCCGCAGCGTATCAACGCAGAATTCTGCGAGGTGACAGACAGACAAAATCTTAAGCTTCGCACCTGGGAACGCGGTACGGGCGAAACTTTAGCGTGCGCTACCGGCTGTTCCACTTGCGTTGTGGGCGGGGTGCTTACCGACAGATGCGACAGACGTGTTTTTGTGAAGCAGATAGGCGGAACAACACTTATCGAGTGGCGTGAGGACGACGGCTGTATTTACATGACTGCGCCTTCCGAAATCGTATTTGACGGCACACTGTATTTGCCCGATCACATTTTGAACTGAAAGGCTTTGCAATGTTCAGAAAAGCAACATCATCTGATATTGATGCAATAAACAGCATATACCTTGCCATACACACGGAAGAAGAAAACGACAGAGCTTCAACGGGATGGAAAAGGGATATATATCCCACACGAAAGACTGCAGAAGATTCCGTAAAACTATCCGAAATGTTTGTGTGCGAAAAAGACGGCAAAATTATTGCAGCTGCAAAAATAAACAAAACTCAGGAAAAGGAATATGCGAATATAAATTGGAAGTATATTTCCCCCGCCGACAAAGTTATGGTAATTCACACACTTGCCGTTTCCCCCGCTCTCAAAGGAAATGGGATCGGCACGGCTTTCATTGAGTTTTACGAAAACTACGCAAAAGAACTCGGGTGTTCTTGTCTGCGTCTTGACACAAACGAAAAAAACACAGCCGCCCGCGCACTTTATAAAAAGCTGGGATATATCGAGTCCGGTATAATACCAACGGTTTTCAATGGTATTTCCGGTGTGAACCTTGTATGTCTTGAAAAAAATATATAAATCACAAGCAAATTCTCCAAACTGTGCCGAGTGTTCCTTAAGGACACTCGGCTGTTTTATTTGCCTTGCAGCAACCCGTATCGCTTCCCAGCGATATTCTCTTTACAATTTTTGGAGGCTCACTCAAAACACTGTCATGAAATATCAAGCTTAAAAAAGCAGCATATCAAAAAACCATAAGGAAATGCGCACTTGCTCAACCTCAAAGTTGGTAAAGTCTGCACAAAAACAGCCGATACGGAAACAAATCCATATCGGCTATTTTGCCGTCCTTTAGAACACAAAGCATCATTTCGACGATTTTTTCTTTGGTCAAACTTTGTTTTACGCGCGGTTCACAGCAAGAAGCAATCTATCTATTTCCCGCCTTGTATTAAGGTGCCCAAAAGATACCCGCACACCGCCGTCAACTCCCGTTCCGCAGGCTTTATGAGCTATGGGCGCACAGTGAAGTCCCGCTCGGACACATATGCCGTGATCCGAAAGGTATGAAGCTAACTCATCGGGAGACATGCCTTTCTTATTAAACAATATAACGGGCGCTTTTACACCGTAGTTACCATAGCTCACAACATCACGGCAATTCGCGATCCCCTCTGCAGCATATCGCGTAAGAAGAAGCGTTTTGCCGAATATCTCCTCAACAGTTTCCCGCATAACATATTTTATTCCTTCGCACAAGCCCCAGAGCCCCGGTGTGTTAAGCGTACCCGCCTCAAGCCGCTCGGGAAGAATATCCCCCATGTCATACATTTCTGAATTTATACCGTTTCCCCCTTGTGCAAAGCTTTCGGGTTCTGCATTTTCCCCACAGATCATAATTCCCGTTCCTTGCGGTCCATAAAGCCCCTTATGCCCCGCAAGGCACAAAACATCTGCACCGCTCAACGAAAAATTCAGCGGAAATACACCACCTGCCTGCGCACCGTCCACAATCAGTTTTATGCCCCTTGCATGGCAGACAGCTGCAATTTTTTCTATAGGCAATATCTTTCCGCAAATATTGGACGCAGCGGTTATAACTGCAAGACGCGTATTATCGCGCAGGACACGTTTGAAGCAATAAACACACTCATCATCGTCATCATCGGTCGCATCAAACATACTGTAAGTGATCCTGCCGCTTTGTGAAAGCTTGTGGACTGGACGAAGCACTGAGTTATGCTCAAGGTTTGATATCACAATATGCGCTCCGGGAGAAGCCAAGCCGCATATTGCCGTATTAAGAGCATAAGTTGCATTCTGCGTAAAAATTATCCGCTCGGGTTTATTAAAAGAAAAAAGACTGCACACCGCTTCACGGCATTCGTATATTCCTCTTGCCGCTCTCACCGACAGCACATGCCCGCTTCTGCCCGGGTTTCCGCCCCCATACTCTGTTGCCCTGCACATCGCTTCCCGCACCGCGGGCGGCTTCGGCCAGCTTGTTGCTGCGTGATCAAAATAGATAAGCTTTTCCATGCCTTTTTCTCAGTATTCCGTTATTTCAATTATTCGGATCTTTTCGTTTTTCAGTATCGAAACCGCCTCCGAAAGCTTTGATTTTTCTATTCTGAGTCCGTAGCCGCAGCCTTTTGATGTTTGTGTTTTAGTGAGCTTTTCAAGGCGTGTTCCTATTCCTTCACGAGAAAGTACGCCCTGTGCTTTAAGTGCATAGGTTACGGAACTCATGACCATTATACTGTATATCACCGATGTCATTCCTTTCGGATCAATTTTTGCTTTATACTTTAAAATAATTTTACACTTCCAATGTACATTATATTCCATGTTGAAAAAACGGTGATATATTTTATCAGTTTCATAATTATATTTTTCTCAAAAATCTTGCAAAACCGGTAAAAATATGATATACTATTATGTATTTATATGTAAAAGGGGATTTTTTCGGTTGAATTACGAAATTATACGGCTTAGCGAGGAAGAATACGAGTATCACGAACTGCATTATATCTACACTTCAAACGAGCACTATACTGTTAAAAAGCAGCAGGACAAGCAATGCTTTTCCTGCACATTCACACGAGAGCATCTAACCGCCCCCTATATTCACGATTCCTACGACACGCTTTACAGCGGCGATTTTCCGAACTGTGAAGCATACGGACTTATTGACAAATACACAGGAGAGATAGTGGCTTATCTTGAGATTTGCCGCGAGGAATGGAACGACAGATTACGCATAACAAATCTTCTTGTGAAAGAGCAGTACCGACGATATGGTCTTGGCTCTCTCCTCATCAAAAAAGCCAAAAGCATAGCTGAACAGGAGGACAGGCGGATCATTGTTCTTGAGACCCAGTCCTGCAATGTTCCAGCCATTGATTTTTATTTGTCCCACGGCTTTGTTTTTGCGGGAACCAACTTATATTTCTATTCCAATGTCGACATTGAAGAAGACGAAGTTATGTTAGAACTTGTTTATCTTTACTGAACATATGCATTACATAAACGAAAGGCAGAACTTTACTATGGAAAACACAAAACTTTCCGAGCTTTCAGCTCTCATATTCCCCGATCTGTGCGATTCCGACACGGTTGAATCTCTCGAAGAACTTTTTCCTCAGAGAAATCTTCCCGAGGGAGCCAAAGTAACACGTATCGCCCCCAGCCCCACAGGCTCCATGCATCTCGGAAACCTTTACGGTGCCCTCGCAGATGAGCGTGTGGCTCACTCCTCCGGTAACGGTGTTTTTATGCTCAGAATTGAAGACACCGACGACAAGCGTGAGGTTCCCGGTGCTGTTGAAAAAATAATCAAATACCTCGGCGGATTCGGTCTTAATTTCGACGAAGGCGCAACAGCCGACGGTGACAGCGGAAATTACGGTCCATACCGCCAGCGTGCACGCGCCAAATACTACCACATAATTGCCCGCAAGCTTTTGCTTGACGGCAGAGCATACCCCTGCTTCTGCACGGAAGAACAGCTCAAAGCAGCACATGATGTGCAGGAAGCGGCAAAGGATAACTTCGGTTACTACGGAAAATATGCTGTTCACCGTGATATGCCCATAGAAGAAGCGATAGAGAAAATAAAGAACGGAGAAAAATTCGTGCTCCGCTTCAGATCCATGGGTGACCCCACCAAGAAGACACCGTTCAAGGATTCCATAAAGGGAAATCTTGAAGTTCCCGAGAATGATCAGGACTTTGTTCTGCTCAAATCCGACGGAATTCCCACATATCACCTTGCCCACATCGTAGATGACCACTTCATGCGCACAACAGACGTTATCCGTGGTGAAGAATGGCTCTCTACTCTCGCATGGCACATAGAGCTCTGGAATGCCTGCGGCTTCAAGCGTCCGCGCTATTCACACACCTCTCAGGTGCTCAAATTTGATGAAGAAATAGGCTCCAAACGCAAGATGTCCAAGCGCAAGGACCCAGAATGCTCCCTCGAATTCTACTACACCACAGGTTATCCCCGTGCATCGGTCATTGAATATCTAATGACTCTTCTCAACTCCAATTATGAGCAGTGGAGAAGCGCAAACCCTGATAAGGACTACCGTGAATTCCCCTTCTCAGCAAACAAGATGAGCCCCTCGGGCGCACTGTTCGACCTGGCGAAGCTCAACGATATTTCCAAAAACGTTATTGCCCGCATGAGTGCCGAGGAAGTGTATGCCGGAGTTTCCGAATGGGCAAAAGAATATGACCCCGATTTCTATTCCCTCATTTCTCGTGATCCTGCATTTACAACGGCAATTTTTGCCATTGGCCGCGGCGGCAAGAAGCCCCGCAAGGACTTTGCTTGCTGGGCAGAGGTCAAGGACTTTATTTCCTACTTCTTCGAAGAAACCTTTGCAATGGATGAAAATGAATACCCCGCAAATGTTTCGGCTGAAGACAGAACAGCAATACTTTCCGAATATGCGCAGAATTACAAAACCGAACCCGACAACAACGCATGGTTCGAAACAGTAAAGAATCTCTCGGAAAAGCTTGGCTTTACTTCCGATATGAAGGCATATAAGGCTGATCCCACAGCGTTTAAGGGTTCTGTTGCCGATGTTTCAACGGTAATACGTGTGGCGATCACGGGAAGACAGAATTCTCCCGACCTTTTTGCCATTTGTAATCTTTTGGGCGAGGACACGGTAAAAGCCCGCATCAGCGCTGAGGTGAAATAACAAAAGCATGAAAACAGTAAGATTCTTACCAACAAACGAAAATATGACACCGCACATTGTCAACGCACTTTCTCAAATGCGGGATGGCGGAAATATTACGTTTGAAAAAGGTGAATACCACTTTTTTGAACAAGGGGCAGTTTGCGAAAAATTTGCACCGTCCAACAATGCCACCGGGGTGAAGAAGATAGCTTTCCCGATTATAGGCATCAATAACATAACTATTGACGGAGGCGGGTCCACATTTGTTTTTCATGGTGCAGTATCTCCGTTTATTGCAAGCAAAAGTTGCAATATAACAATAAAAAATGCAGTTTTGACAACTCATCTTCCTCCATATGTTCTCATGAAGATAACGGAAAGCAATGATGACGGCTTCTCTGCCGACTATATCGATTGCGGTATTCCCTTTGAAACGCATAACGGTGCGCTGATATTCAAAACCGACCGCGGAGATATTTCAACCGCCGATAAGAACCTTTCTCTCCATGCCACAAACCGCCTTGCCATACAGTATCTTTTTACCGAAAAATGTCCCGCATCACGTGAAAATCTTGCAACAACATATATAGACTGCAATGCGAAAAAGCACGGAAACAGCATAGAATTCCGTTATAGCGAAGACAAAAACGCATCAAGAAGCGTATATTCTGTCGGTGAAACTGTTTCCATAAACCTCGAAGAGAACCGTTACCGGGATGTATTTTTCTTGGAAGATTCGGAAGATATAAAACTTTCCGGAATTTCCATAATACGCGGTGGCGGCATGGGAGTGATCGCCCAGCTGTGCCGCAATATCGAAATTGAAAAAATCACGGTAAAGCCTACGAACGGAGAGCTTATAACCACCACTGCAGATATTATCCACTTGATAAACTGCAGCGGAAAGGTCTCTATTCATCACTGTGAATTTGAATCAAGCCTCGACGATGCCTGCAACATCCACGGCACATACACTTATGTAAGCGGAAGCGGGCAAAACTATATTGACGTAAGATACGGTCATCCACAGCAGGATTTCCTTGATCTTTATAAAAAAGGAGATACCCTGACCGTTATCAACAACGATACTTTAGAGCAAGTTGCAAATATCTCCGTTTCGTCATGTGAATTCACGGATGACACAGGACTTGCAATGCGTATTTACACAGAATCTGCGTTGCCGCAGGAAATCGGCAAAAACTTTCTTGTGGAAAGCGCACAGCGAATGCCAGATATTCATATTTACAGCAACCAAAGCGCAAATATTCCAAACTGGAGACTTTCGGGAGCCGGAAATATCGTTGTTGAAGACAACATCTACACCGATTGCTTTTGCCCCGTGTACTCTTATGATCTTGCAAAATACTGGTTTGAATCGGGCAGAATAAAAAATCTCACGGTGAGGAACAACATTTTTCGCAAAGCACGTTTTGACAAAGGGTTTATAGTAACGGGTGTTTCGGGCTTTGACGGGCCAAACACACCGGAAATACACGAAAATATAACCGTGGAAAACAACACATTTGAAGATTTTTGCGGTGAACCCGCGAGCATTTTCGGATTCAAAAATATTATATACCGCAACAACAAAGTAAAAAAATAAATCAGAAAATCTTATGTTTTTTAAAGGAGCATACACTTATGGCTTTCGAAGAACTTGCAAACTCCAATTTTATCCATGACGAGATCGACGAGGACCTTCGTGAGGGTTATACCAAAACCGTTCACACACGTTTTCCTCCCGAGCCCAACGGATATCTCCATATAGGCAGTGCAAAGGCTATATGGATAAACGTTATGACAGCAAAAAAATACGGCGGTCTTTTCAACCTCCGTTATGACGACACCAACCCCGTAAAGGAAGATGACGAATACGTTCAGTCCATTGAAGAGGACCTTCGTTGGCTTGGTGCGGAGCCCACCGGCGGCATTTTCTACGGCTCGGACTATTTTGACAAATGTTACGAGTATGCCGTAAAGCTTATTAAAGACGGCAAGGCTTATGTGTGCGACCTTTCTCCCGACGAAATGCGCGAATACCGCGGAACGCTTACCGAACCCGGCAAAAACAGTCCCTACCGCGACCGCAGTGTGGAAGAAAACCTTGATCTTTTTGAACGTATGAAGAACGGTGAATTTGCCGACGGGACCCACACCCTGCGCGCAAAGATAGATATGGCATCGCCCAATATCAATATGCGCGACCCCGCCATATACAGAATCATCCACACATCCCATCACCGTCAGGGCAACAAATGGTGCATCTACCCCCTTTACGACTATGCTCACCCCATTCAGGATGCAACAGAGGGCATCACATATTCCCTTTGCTCCATTGAATTCAAAAATCACCGCCCGCTCTATGACTGGGTAATCGACAACATCGGCTTTGATGTAAAACCCAAGCAGCGCGAGTTTGCAAGAATGAACGTTACTCACACCGTTATGAGTAAGCGTTATCTGCGTGCCCTTGTGGAAGAAAAACTGGTTGACGGCTGGGATGACCCCAGAATGCCCACTCTTTGCGGTCTGCGCCGCAGAGGCTATACACCTGAATCCATTTTTGAATTTGTAAAGCGCTCGGGTGTTTCCACTTCCCTTTCCCTTTGCGATATCGGTCTTCTGGAATACTGCATCCGAGAAGAGCTCGGGCATGTTGTTCCAAGACGCATGGCAGTTCTTGATCCCATTGAGATTGAGATCACGAACTTTGAAGACGAAAAGGTTGAATACTTTGAAGTTTCAAACAATCCCGAAAACCCCGAGGACGGCACAAGAAAGGTTGCCTTTACAAAGCATCTTTACATCGACCGCGAGGACTTCTCGGACAACCCGCCTCCCAAGTACCAGCGTCTTAAACCCGATTGCGAAGTTCGCCTTATGGGAGCTTATATCGTAAAGTGCAACGAGATAATCTACGATGAAAACGGAAACGTTCAGAAGCTTCTGTGCACCGCAGACCTTGAAACAGGAAACGGAATGCCCGTTGACGGAAGAAAAGTCAAGGGAACTATCCATTGGGTAAGCAAAGAGCATGCGGTTGATGCAAAGGTCAACCTTTATGACAATCTCTTCACCATTGAAAATCCCGCAGACATGGATGAAGAAAAAACATTCCGCGACTATCTCAACCCCGAATCCCTTAAGGTTATGGAAAATGCAAAGCTTGAAGCATGCATGGAAGATGTTAAACCCGGTGAAAAGTTCCAGTTTGTACGCAGCGGATATTTCTGCGCTGATACAAAGAACCCCGGCACTTACAACAGAATAGTTACCCTCAAGGGCAGCTACAAACCCGAACAGAAGTAAATAACAATTCCCCCTGCAAGCCGTTTTGGCACGCAGGGGGATAATTTTATGTGTTGGTGAATTTACTTTTTGTTTTGCTCCATAGCCTTTTTCATGGCAAGAGCAAGGGGACTTTCGGTCTGAGGCTCGTTCTTTTCCTGCTTTTGCATAAAGGCTTTTACAAACTGCTTTGACGCACTCTTTCCGCCATCATCCTTGGATTTGAAAAATGCGTCTGCCTTTTGCTTGAAACCGCATTTGCAAACAATTATCTTTCCTTCACCCTGACCGCGTATCTCCATCATTTTGTGGCAATTCGGACAACGCGCACCCGTTTTAACGGAAAGGCTTTCATGGTAACCGCATTCTCTGTCCTGACATACCAGCATCTCGCCGCGCTTGCCGTTTACCTTCAGCAGCATCTTTCCACACAAAGGGCACGGTGTTCTTGTCATGTTATCGTGGCGATATGTGGCATTGCTGTTCTTAACGGTCTTAACGAGCTCAGATGCGTATCCGCGGATCTCGGAAAGGAATTTTTCTTTCTGAGCTTCACCCTTTGCAATTCTTTCAAGCTCCATTTCCCACTTTGCAGTAAGCATGGGCTCCTTGAGCTCAGACGGCACAATGCCTATGAGTTGGATTCCCTTGGATGTCGGGTATATCACGTTATCTTTCTTTTCTATATAGAAAGTGGAATAAAGCTTTTCTATGATATCGGCGCGTGTGGCGGGAGTACCAAGACCGCCACCGATAAACTCTTTCATTTTGCGGTCTTTAATAAATTTCGACGGATTTTCCATAGCCGAAAGCAATGATGCCTCGGTATATCTTGAGGGCGGCGATGTCTTCTGAGCTTTTATTTGCGCATCAGTACACTTTATTTTCGCACCTTTGACAAGCGGAGGAAGACTGCTGTCGCTTTCGGAATCGTCTTTTTCTTCCTCCTCGTCGCTATCGGTTATTCCAAGCTTTTTCCAACCATAATCCACGATTTCTTTACCCGTAACAAAAAAGCTCTCTTCTCCGCAAACAAGCTCCGCTTTTACCTGACGGTAGACAAAATCAGAATAGAAGCACGCAAAGAATCTGCTTGCGACAAGCACATAAATTCTTTTTTCCTCATTGGAAAAGGATATGATATCGGGCATCTCCTCGGTGGGAATAATTGCATGGTGGTCCGATACCTTTGCAGCATTTACGCAAAGCTTATTTATTGTGCGTTTCGAACGCATAATATCCTTTGCGGTCTCCGATAACGCACCGACACTTGCAGCACGCACGCGATCATATAGCGTCGGTACTATATCCTCGGTTATATAACGAGAATCCGTACGGGGATATGTCAATGCCTTGTGATTCTCATAAAGGCGCTGCATGACAGAAAGGGTTTCTTTGGGCGACATTTTAAAAAGCTTATTGGCATCGCGCTGAAGCTCCGTCAGGTCATACAGCATAGGAGCCGGAATACGCTTTTCAACGGATTTCACTTCTTTTACGGTGAATTCCCTGCCCTTGATCTTGGATGCTAAAAGTTCCGCCTGCACACGCTCTGGTATGGCAGATGCCCCTTCGGAATTTCGGTAAATCGCGCGGAAGGATCCGAAATCCGCATGGAGATTAAAATAGTCCTTTGGGACAAATCTTTTGATCTCATCTTCCCTTTCAACAATAATAGCAAGAGTCGGAGTCTGAACACGTCCCGCAGAAAGCTGTGCATTGTGACGGCAGGTAAGAGCGCGCGTAACGTTCAATCCCACGAGCCAGTCTGCCTCGGAACGCGCCTTAGCGGCATTGCAAAGCGGCACATATTCCTTTCCGTCTTTAAGATGAGAAAAACCGTCACGGATGGCTTTATCTGTCTGCGATGATATCCAAAGACGCTTTATCGGCTTTTTGCATCCGGCTTTTTCGATTATCCAACGCGCCACAAGTTCGCCCTCGCGTCCCGCATCCGTTGCAATTATGATATCCGAAACGTTTTGTGACATAAGCAACTGTTTTACGCAAGAGAACTGCTTTGATGTTTCCTTTATGACCTCAAGCTTCATTTTATCGGGAAGCATAGGCAATGTGTCAAAAGACCATTTCTTATATTCATCGCCGTATTTTTCGGGATCGGCAAGGGTAACAAGATGTCCAAGCGCCCATGTTACGATGTATTTTTCGCCTTCCATATAGCCGCCGCAGTTTCGCTTTGCGCCCATTACCCGAGCAATTTCCCTTGCAACAGAGGGCTTTTCGGCAAGTACAAGTGTTTTTGGCAAATTTGTTTCCTCCGTAACTGTTATTTAATGAAAGTGATCTTGTGTATAAGCGTTCTGCTCTCACCTTTTTCAAGGCAGATGATTCCCGTGCGTTGTGTTATGTCATATCTGGAATCTGTCATATCGGGCAATCCGTGCCACGGCTCAATACAAATGAACGGGGCCTCCTTGCTTGCGGGAGTCCACAGAAGAAGATGCGGAAGACCGGGGAAATCAACCTTTACCTCATGATTGCCGTCAAGGGCACGAAGAGTTACTCCGCGGGAATTAAGCTTTGAAAAAATAAGAGCATCAATATCATAATCGCTGTATCTTAACGGCAAAATTTTGCTTTCGGTTATCACATTTCTTGTTTCATAAGTTGCCATAACACCATCAACACCATGGGCATCAAGAGTTTCGGTTTCGTCAAAAACAAGCTGATATTTTTCTATACCGCCGCGGCACAGATAAGCCTCGTGGCAACCGACAGAATAATACATTTTGCCGTCTGTGAGATTATTTGTTTCATAGCCTATCGTCAAGGCATTTCCGTCAAGGGTGTATCTTATAATAAACTCAAATTCAAACGGATATACCTTAAGAGTATCTTCACTTGAACGTGTAATAAAAGCAATTTCACTATCTGTTTCTGATAAAACCTCAAATTCCGCCATGCGGCAGAATCCGTGCTTTTCAAGGAAATATTCTTTTCCTTCATAAATGAATTTTCCGTCTTTTAAACCGCCGCATATCGGAAAAAGCGTGGGGCAGGAAAATCCCCAGAAATTCGGGTCGCGGAATATGAATTCCTTTCCATCGGAATTTTTAAGACTGATAAGCTCCGCACCGCGCGTGTTGAATGTTGCGGTAAGAATACCGTTTGACAATGTGTATTGCATAAAAAACAATCCTTTCTGAAATAATTATGTACAGTATTTTTTCCATTTTCCGCTGAGGAATCTGAAAACAAAAAATGATATTCTGAATATCCAATCCACAACCATCGCTATCCACACTCCAAGTGCGCCCATACCGAAGGTGTAATGGAAAAAGTAGCTGAGACCCAAACGGCAAAGTATCATAGACACCACCGAAACCGTCATTGCAAACCTTACGTCGTTTGCCGCACGCAGAAAATTCGGCAATGTAAAGGATAACGGCCACAAAAACATGCCTATTCCGTTATGGATAAACACAAGGGTGCGGGTAAGCTGAGCCGTTTCAGCATCGAGATTATACCACCCGAGTATCGGTGTTATAAACACCAACGTGGAAGAATAAAACAACGCACCGATAATATACTCTATTGCAAGCAACTTTTTGGCATAATACTTCACACCGTCGAAATCGTGTGCGCCTACACACTGACCAATGACAGTGATAACGGCAAGATTCATGGATGAGCCGAATATACAACCAAAAGCATCAAGATTATTCGCAACGGCATTTGCTGTTGTCTGAATAAGACCGTAATTTGCAATAATCGTAACCACAAGCAGTCTTCCCAGCTGAAAAATTCCGTTTTCAAGACCACTGGGAATGCCGATTCCGAGTATCTTTTTTATCATTCCGAAATCGGGAATGATACGTTTAAATATATTGATCCTAACGGGACTGTTTTTGGAAGATATCCATATAAGCATAAGAGCCATTCCGATAAATCTGCCGAATGTTGTGGATATTGCCGCACCTGTAATACCCCATTTAAAAACATATATTGTGAGAGCGTTGCCCACAATATTGACCATGTTGCACACTATGGCAGAATACATACAGTAATTTGATTTTCCAAATGATCTGAAAAGCGCCCCGCAACAGTTTTCCACTGCAATAAAAGGATAAGAAAAGCCTGTTATGAAAAGATATGTTACCGCAGCACGATTTGTTTCCGCATCGATTTCCGGATAGCACAAGTTAAGTATGTTCCTGCAAAAAACAACAAAAGCTGCACCGATAAGTACAGACACAACACCTGCAGAAAGTAACAATTGCTTTGCGCTTTCCTCCGCTTTTTCATATCTTTCCGCACCCAAGAACTGCGAGGTTACTACCGCGCCTCCGGTGGCAAGTGCAGCAAAAATATTTATTATGAGAACTGTTATCTGATCAACAAGAGATACTCCCGAAACACTTGCCTTATCCAGCGCAGAGGATATCATAAGGGTATCCGCAATACCGACAGTGCTTGCAAGTAATGTGCTTACAGCAAGCGGTATTATAAGATGCACAAGATACCTGTTTGAAAAATGCTTTTTTGTATTAATCATATAAATCTCTATTCAAAACATGAATTATTGGGGGTACAGACTGCACCCCCAACAAAACACCACTTACTTATTATAATCGGGCAACCAGTGACCGTAGGTCTGCTTTTTGCCGCAATCCGTTGCCGCCCAAAGTGCGGAATTCACAAGAACCTTTCTTATATTTGCATCGTAGAATGTGGGGAAAGATTCATGTCCGGGACGGAAATAGAAGATCTTGCCGTTGCCGCGTTCATAGCAACAACCGCTGCGGAATACCTCTCCTCCGGAGAACCAGCTCATAAACACAAGATCGTCCGGTGTGGGAATAGCAAAATGTTCTCCGTAAGTTTCTTCGTGAGGAAGCTCAAAATATTCGTCAAGACCTGCAGCAATGGGATGAGAAGGCTTAAGAACCCAAATACGTTCAAGGTCACCTGTTTCTCTCCATTTAAGGTCACAGCCTGTGCCGAGGAGCTTTTTAAATATTTTGGAATAGTGTCCCGAATGGAGCACAACAAGACCCATGCCGTCAATTACTCTGTCATAGACTTTCTGTACGACCGCATCATCAACCTCGTGATGCATCATGTGTCCCCACCAGAAAAGGACATCTGTATTGTTGAGCACTTCGTCGGTAAGTCCATGCTCGGGCATATCCTGCAAAGCGATGGTTGTTTCAAATCTTCCGTCTGCATCAAGGCATTCCTTGATCGCACCATGCATACCATTGGGGTAGACTTCCAGTATTCTTTCTGTTTTATCATGCATATTTTCATTGAAAATAGTTACTCTGATCTTATTCACCGATAAAACACCTCCAAATATCAAATGATTTACAAACTGATTATACAATCCTTTCCGTAAAAAGTCAATAACCCGCAACCATATTTTTAAAAAACTCATATTATATGCCAAAAAACACATTTCGGTATTGCTTTTTTGCTTGATTTATGATAAAATATTCATTATAATAATAAACTGTCCGAGGAATATTTATCCCATATTATGACATATACAAAAATAGCAGTAATAACAGGTCCCACCGCTTCGGGCAAGTCTGATCTGGCAATGAGTCTTGCTTCCCATTTCAGCGGTGAGATAATCTCAATAGACTCCATGCAGCTTTACCGCGGAATGGATATAGGCACGGCAAAGCCTACTCCCGAAGATATGCAAAAAATAAAACATCACATGGTGGATGTTCTTGATATACACGACAGCTTTTCCGTCGTTGACTATGTAAAAGCTGCCGAGCTTTGTATTTCAAACATCTACTCCAAAGGAAAGCTTCCGTTTTTCTGCGGAGGCACCGGACTTTATGTGGATGCTCTTGTGAATTCTACGGAATTCGGGGATATGGAAAATCTTCCCGATTACCGCGAAGAATTAAAGGAATTTGCCGAAAAACACGGCTCCGAAGCTCTTCATTCAAAACTATCGGAAAAAGACCCCGATGCGGCAGCCAAAATTGATCACAGAAATGTAAAGCGGGTTATCCGAGCCCTCGAAGTGTTAAAAGCCACAGGCATGCCCATCTCCGAATGGCAACGCAGATCAAAGCTATTGCCGCCAAAATACGATTCGTTGGTAATAGAGCTTGAATATGAGGATCGGGAACTTCTTTATGAACGAATAAACAAACGCGTTGACCAAATGATAGAAGCAGGTCTTATCAGGGAAACAAAGGCTCTGATGGAAAAGGGACTTTTTGATACCGCAACTGCGGGACAAGCTATCGGCTACAAAGAATTTATTCCGTATTTTGAAGGCGTATGTTCCCTTGATGAATGCGTCGAAAGACTTAAAATAGAATCCCGAAGATACGCAAAGCGTCAAATGACTTGGTTCAGAAGAAACGATAAGATCAAACGCATCTATGCGGACGGAAAAACGCGGGATGAGATCCTTGACGAAGCAAAAAAACTTTGTGAAGAATTCTTTAAGCCTGAGCTTATATGGAGTGTAAAATACTGAAACGCAAAAGGAGGATGTTATGCTCGACCCAAAAAGAATTGTAAAAGGCGTCCTTATTTTTGCAGCGGCAATATTCACAATGATCTATATGTACCACCAGGTTATCGGAACAAAAAAAGCAACTCTTGAGACCGTCAATGCGTTAGCGATAACTTTGGAGAATTCTATTTCTTCCACCGGGTATATTATTCGCGACGAAAAGGTTCTTGATACAGAAGGTGCGGGAACGGTTTTTGCCGTTGTTTCCGATGGAGAAAAGGTTTCCGGCGGAAAAACAGTTGCCAACATTTATCTCAACGCCGCAGATGCCGGAAGCAAAGCACGTATAGATGAGATAGACGAGCAGCTCGATATTCTGAAAAGCAGTATTGTGGATCAGGAATACTTTTCAGCCGATATGGTTAAGCTCGAGGACGATAAAAACGAGATACTGAACAGCATGATACACAACAAAGCCGAAAATAACTACTCAGACTGCATTGCTCAAAAAACATCGTTACTCATCAGCATGAACAAGCTTTCCACTGTAAAAAGCGGTGTATCCTTCGACGCAAAGATCGAGCAGCTTCGAGCAGAAAAGAATGCTTTGTCCGCAATGCCCGGATCAACTTATACAAGAGTGTTCGCCCCTGCATCGGGTTATTATTACGGAATATGTGACGGTTATGAAGATATTTTCACGGTAGAATCCCTTGACAAACTCACAATAGACAGTTTCGACAAAATGATAAACGCACAACCCGATGAAGAACTTTTAACGGGAACTGCAGGAAAGATCGTGACAAAAAGCCGTTGGTATCTCATGTGCGAACTGAAAAAATCCGAATCCGTAGCACTTTCTGCGGGCAATAATTATTCTGTTGAATTTCCGTATTCCTCAAACATCACCGCAAAAATGAAGCTTGACAGAATACTCAGCGAAACCGACAAGGACCGCGTGGTGCTTATTTTCACAACAGACAGCATGCCGGAATCCTTTGACTATACAAGAACTCAAAAGATAAAAATAGTAAGCGAGAGCTACAGCGGGTTAAAAATCCCCAAAGCCGCAATGAGGATGCTGCCGGACGGCACCAAAGGTGTTTACGTTCTTGTGGGCGAAACAGTACATTTCCGACGTGCCGAGGATATATATCAGTTTGACGACAGTTATATAATCCGCCACGAAAGTAATACCGAAAAGCAGGAAAAAGCGACAGAGCAAACAGCAAATGCCGCCTTGACCGAAGAAAGCGATCCCGAAAACAACGACACCAAAACCTACCGATACCTTGCCCTGTACGACAGTGTTATAGTAAGCGGCAAAGATCTTTACGACGGCAAACGCATAAATTAAACACTTTTCGGAGGAAATGATGACCGAAAACGAAAAATCATTGATCAAAGAAAATATTGAAAAAATCAGAAGCGCCGCCACAGTGGCACTTAACAAAAGCGGCAGAAATGAGAGTGATCTGCGTATAGTACTTGCTACCAAAACGCAGTCAGCAGAAAAAATAAACTATGCTGCTCAATGCGGAATCACGGAAATCGGTGAAAACCGCGTGCAGGAGCTTCTTGAAAAATACGATAACCTCGATAAAGATAGGCTCAACATCCACTTCATAGGCACCTTGCAGACAAACAAAGTGAAATATATAATCGACAAGGTTTGTCTTATACATTCCGTAAACAGCATAAAACTTGCAGATGAGATAAACCGCCAGGCACTCAAGCACGGCATTGTCAAAGATATTCTTATAGAACTCAATGCCGCGGGAGAAAGTTCAAAGACAGGAATTGACGAGGACGGATTATATGAGCTTCTTTACCATGCTTCAACGCTGAAAAATGTAAAGGTAAAGGGTCTTATGGCTATCCCGCCTGCACCGAAAATTAACGAATTTTCTGCATGCGAAACTTCTAAATTGCCCGAAAATGTAAACAAACTGCAAATAAATGCCGATTCAAGGCAATATTTCAAGAAAATATATCAAATATTCCTTGACATATCGGCAAAAAAAATAGATAATATTAGTATGGAGATTTTATCTCTCGGAATGTCGGCAGATTTTGTCGAAGCAATCGAGGAAGGCTCCAATCTCATCCGCCCCGGAAAAGCCGTTTTCGGTGATCGGATATATTAATTTTAAGAGATATTATCAAGATGTAATATCTCACACTATTTACCAACTTTATAAATTATTTTTGGAGGATAAAAAACATGGGACTTTTCGACAATATTCTTAACAAGATCGCTCCCCCCGAAGAAGAAGCTTACAACGAACCGGAATATACTCCGGATCAGACTCCCTATATTCCCAGAGACCCCAGATTCCAGGAGTCCGCTTCAACATCTGCATCTCTCCCCGTAAAGACTCAGACAACCGGCACAAACGTTATGGGCGCCTCAATTGAAATGAAGGTTGTTAAACCCGAAAAGTTTGAAATGGTAGCAGATATTGCAGACCTTCTTCTTGCCGGAAATACCGTTCTTCTCAACCTTGAAGAAACCAACAAAGAGACCACAAGAAGACTCATAGACTTTATGACAGGTGTGGCTTATGCTATCCACGGTGATCTCCGCCGTATTGCAAACAACACATATGTTGTAACTCCCAATAACGTCAAGGTATCCGATTCCGAAGAAGCCGAAATGGTTCAGAACGCAACAGAAGCATTCTGATTCTTGCGGAGGCAACCTTGCAAATCATCTTGTATGCGGTTTGGATAGTTATCCGTGCGGCAGAGTTTCTTATGCTTTTAAGAGCTTTGCTTTCGTGGTTTCCCACACCTGCCGGAATCATCGACATTTTATATACGCTGACCGAACCGATCATCACCCCCATGAGACTGCTTTTCGACAGGTTGGACATTAATCCGCCCATCCCCTTCGATCTGCCGTTTCTATTCACATTCATATGTATATCTTTGCTTGAATCCCTGTTATTCTGATGATTAAAAATTTCGATACAGATACAAAACTGCTGATTTCAAAAGCCCAGGACTGTGCAGATCGTGCAATCAAAACCGGCACTCCGTGTTTTCTTCCGTTTTTGTCGGATGCGGAACAGTTTTTCATTGAAAGAAATCTTTATTACCCGCGTGATGATGAAAAACTAATTTTTTTCGGAGGATATGAAGACTGCGATTACAAATGCGCCGGCTTCTTCCCGTCGTTTATGTTTTACGATGAAAGCTATGACCCATATTCAGACTTTCCGATAAGTGTTATCCTTGCCAAGGGCTCGGGTTTCAGAAAGCTCTCTCATCGCGACTTTCTCGGATCACTCATGGCACTGGGAATAAAACGCGAGGTTCTTGGAGATATAGTGGTAAGCGATGACTGCCACAGTGCTTATATTTTCTGCCTTGCAAAAACCGCTGAATATTTGCTGAATTATTTTGACACGGCAGCCAATGACCGTATCGTTTGCTCTGAATGCAATCTTTCCGATGCTGTCATCCCGCCGAAAAAGTTCAGTGAGATTTCTGACACCGTCAGTTCCCCGCGCCTTGATGCGCTTATCTGTGCTTGCCTCAACATTTCCCGCGATTCTGCCGAAAAAATGATATCTTCGGGTTCTGTATCCCTTAATCACACCATATGCACCGATAAATCGAAGATTTGCACCGAAGGTGCACTTGTATCCATACGGCACCACGGCAGATTTCTTTTGCACAAGATCGGAGATAAAAATCGCAGAGACAGACTGAGAATTGTTCTTCACCGCTTTTTATGATGAACATGAAAAATCCTAAACATAACAGAAAGGTGTAAAATACAATGATAAATCCGCAGGATCTTCAGAATACTGAATTTTCCAAAAGCTTTAAAGGCTATACCTGCACCGAAGTTGACAAATACGTAGAGTATGTTGTTGAGCAGTATACTGAGCTTTACAGAGAAAATGCAGAACTCGAAAAACGCGTTAAAACTCTTACCGCAAAGCTCGAGGATGCAAAGAATGACCAGAGTTCCATCTCTGCAACTATTGTAAATGCCCAGAAAATGGCTGACGAGATCATTCGTGACGCAAACGAAAAAGCCGTTGCCATAAATTCCGCAATAAAGAGTAGCTTTGATGAGATAGTTGCACAATACCGCAAGGTTATCGAGCTTAATCAGCAGCAACTGTTTGAAGCTCAGAAAAATGCCATTGATTTCAAAAACGGCATCCTTGACGGTTATAAGCAGCAGGTAAAACTGCTCTGCGAACTCATCCCGCTTGACAGCATGGAAAGTATTGACTTAAAGTCCGTTGATGAGGTTGTGGAAAATGCAGTTGCAGCCGCAGGTGAAAAACTTGGTGTAAATTCAGATTCCGCAAGCAATGACGAAGAAAACGACGGCAACAACTAATTACTTATATAAAGTCTTTTGACATATATCGGCAACCAACCGATTTTAAGGTTGCCGATTTTGTGTTGATATATATTCATTTTAATATCAATTTCTTTACAATAAAGGAGTAAAGCAAATGGCACAGGATTACGGAAAAACACTTAATCTTCCAAAAACAGAATTCCCGATGAGAGCGAATCTCCCCCAGAACGAGCCCAAAACTCTCGAAAGATGGGAAAATGAAAATCTTTACGGAAAGCTCATGGCTCACAACGATAAAAAGCCGCTTTTCGTACTCCACGACGGACCTCCCTTTTCCAACGGCAACATCCACATGGGAACCGCCCTCAACAAGATACTCAAGGATTTCATTATAAAATCCAAGGCAATGTCGGGTTACAAAACTCCTTTCACTCCCGGTTGGGATAACCACGGTATGCCCATCGAAAGCGCTATCATAAAGAAAAACAAAATAGACCGCAAAAAAATGTCTGTTTCTGATTTCCGCAGAGAATGCGAAAAATTTGCCGAAAGCTTTATAGACATTCAGAGAACTTCCTTCAAGCGTCTTGGCGTTGTCGGTGACTGGAACAATCCTTATCTTACCATGGCTCCCACATTTGAAGAAATGGAAGTACGCGTTTTCGGTGAAATGTATAAAAAAGGCTATATCTACAAGGGACTCAAGCCGGTTTACTGGTGCCCCAATGATGAAACAGCCCTTGCCGAAGCAGAGATCGAATACAAAGAAGATGCCTGCACATCCGTTTACGTTAAGTTCGCTGTTAATAACGATAACGGAAAACTTGATGGCATCGATCTTGCAAACACTTACTTTATAATCTGGACAACAACTATCTGGACATTGCCCGGAAATATGGCTATTGCCCTCAACCCCAAGGAAACTTATGCTGTTGTAAAAGCAGGTAATGAAAATTACATCGTTGCCAAAGCTCTTATTGAAAAGACCATGGCTATGGGCAAGATAGAAAATTATGATATCATTGCCGAATTCCCCGGAAGTCACTTCGAATATATGACTGCAAAGCATCCCTTCCTCGACCGTGACAGCCTTATTGTAAACGCCGACTATGTAACCATGGAAAGCGGTACAGGCTGTGTTCACACGGCTCCCGGTTATGGTATGGACGACTACTTTACCGGTACAAGATATAAGATGAACATTATCGTTCCCGTTGATGACCGAGGATACCAGGGTGCAGAAGCAGGCAAATTCGCAGGACTTCACTATGAAGAATCCAACAAAGCCATTTTTGAAGATATGAAGGAAACAGGCGCCCTTTTCGCATCCGAAGAGATCGTCCATCAGTATCCTCACTGCTGGCGCTGCAAAAAGCCTATCATCTTCCGTGCAACTCCTCAATGGTTCTGTTCTGTAGACGCATTCAAGGATGCTGCCGTAAAGGCTTGCGAAGATGTTGAATGGATACCCAAGTGGGGTGGAGACAGAATCGTTTCCATGGTAAAGGAACGCGCAGACTGGTGTATTTCCAGACAGCGTAACTGGGGTCTCCCCATTCCCGTATTCTACTGTGAGGATTGTGGCGAAGTTATCTGCACAGAAACCACCATTGATTCCGTTGCAAAGAAGTTTGGTGAGCAGGGTTCTAACGCTTGGTTCGACCTTGATGCATCCGCTCTTCTCCCCGAAGGTTTCGTTTGCCCCAAATGTGGCAAAAATCACTTTGCTAAAGAAACCGACACCCTTGACGGTTGGTTTGACTCGGGCTCCAGCCACTTTGACGTACTCGGCAAAAATGGTGTTACATGGCCCGCAGATCTCTATCTTGAAGGTGCTGACCAGTACCGCGGCTGGTTCCAGTCGTCTCTGCTTACCGCAGTAGGTGCAAAGGGTCAAGGTGCTCCCTATAA
>JAFYUY010000036.1 GCA_017549405.1 Clostridia bacterium
CTGATGCCGGAAGGCGAAATCTGTGTCAGCCTGACAACGGATGAGGATGTTTCACTGTGCAGTTTTGAAGGAAACGGCTCTGCGGTCAAGACGGGTGAAAATACTTATAAGGTCACACTCCCTTCGGGAGGTTGGTTCTTTGCGAAGTTCTGAAATATGCCGCTGCGGTTTAATAAAGCATTAAGCAATTTATCAATCCTAAAACAATTTGTGGAATTTTTACATCAAAAAATGGTTTTTTTCTATTTACTTATATCTTATATGTGCTATAATTTGAGCAAACATTTATTTTTGGAGAGATAACTATGGGAAATACCATGATAGGTCTTCTGCTTGTTGCATGCTCTCTTGCAGCGCATCAGCTCGAGGTCATTATTGTCAGGCACTACGGGAAAAAACAAGGCAAAGGCGGTATGTTTTTCAATGCGATAATATGCCTTTTTGCCATGTTATACTTTTTGGTTACAGATACCGGTGGGTTACATTTTGCAAGGGGCATATGGATATATGGTATTGTAAACTCGCTAATGTATGCCACAGGCTTTTATTCCGCATATGTTGCCTTTAAGATCGGTTCGTTCGGACTCACACGACTTTTCACATCCTTTGGCATTATTATTTCCACTTTTTACGGTATCATATTTTTAAACGAACCGACATCTGCTCTTACGTATATTTCCCTTGCATTGATATTGATATCTCTTGCTTTGATGAATTATCGCAAAGAGGATAATGACAGTCAGAAAATATCCTTCAAGTGGGTAATTTATGTTTTGCTTATAGTGCTTTCCAATGCCGCTATTACAATTATTGGAAGAATGCAGTACGGTATATACGGGGATACATATAAGAATGAGTTTTTGATAATATCTCTTGCGGGAGCTGCAATATCATTGTTTGTGTTGGGAGCGATCTTTGAGCTTGACAATTTGAAGGTCACGATAAAGCACGGATTCCTTTACGGTGCATTGGCAGGTATTTTCAACGGTATAAACAATCTGTTGGTACTTGTAACATACAACTATCTTCCGATTTCTTTCACCTCCCCGCTCAAATCGGGACTTGGTATTGTAATAAGCTTTTTGCTCTCCGCTCTTTTGTATAAAGAAAAATTCAACCGTCGCCAGCTCGCCAGTGTATTTATGGGAATTTTGGCAGTGGTGCTGATGAATATTAAAATGTAATATAAGGAGAACTGACATGAAAACATTGCGCATAGGCGTTGTGGGACTTGGGCACCGCGGAAGAGAACTTATAAAAATAGCTTCACGATTTGAAAATGTTGAAATTGCGTCAGCCTGCGATATCAGACCGCATAATTGGTATCAGAAACAGTGGCTTTCGGATGCATCGTTTTCCGATATGTTCCCCAAAACCGCATTTTACGAGGATTATGATGATATGCTTGAACATGAAAAGCTTGATGCAATCATCGTTGAAACAGGTGCCGACATTCATGCGGAGTTCTGCATAAAAGCGCTTAACAAAAACATTAACGTTCTTTCAGACATCCCAAATGTTGCAAGTCTTACGGAAGCCGAGGCTTTGTGGCAGGCAGCTTTGAGATCAGATTCGGTAATTTATACGGGAGCAAACCCGAATTATCAGAAATTCACTGTTCTTTTGAAAGAATTTTATAAAAAAGGACTTCTCGGAAAACCGTATTGCATGGAGGCGGAATATATTCACTGGTCTTTACCAAGCACCGCAGAAAATATTCACCTTAACGAAAACGGCGACTGGAGAAAACTTTTGACCCCCATAAGATACTGCACCCATTCTTTGGGACCTTTGCTTACCGTGGTTGAGGAGGAACTCAGATATGTCACCTGCTTCGGCACGGGGCAGCATGCTCCCGAAAACGAATATGTCAACCATGCAAAAGATGATATGATGTGTGCGCAATTCCGAACCGAATCCGGTATTGTGATTCGTCTTATGAGAAACGGACGGTGCCGTGCAAATATAGGGCATCACAACTACAGAGTTTTTGGTACCGAAGGATATATGGAAAGGATCGACAGATTATCCAAACCCGTGATCCGTTATAATTCAGCAAAAGAGCTTGATTCAGAAATGAAGGAGATCGGTGGCGAATTTATGCCTCCTGCATATGCAAACAACCCCAAAGCATCCGGTCACGGCGGAATGGATTATGCCATGCTGGATCACTTTTTCATGGCTATTGATGCCGGAAAAGGAGAACCGGTTACTTTGAAAGAAGGACTTAAAATGACCATACCTGGAATTTATGCAGAAAAATCCGCAAAGCTTGGCGGCAAGGTGCTTACAATGCATTATCCGTGGGAAGACGGATGGACAACTGAAATAGAATGATCCCGAACCAAGAGCCTATAAAATCAAATCAGGCACATCATTTTGGATAAGACCTTGATGGTGTGCCTGATATTTTTGCAAGAATACCGCTTAATTCCGAAATTTTTTCGTAACTCAACATATTGACATCGCATATGTCTTTATCTATAATTATGATATAAACAAAAATGCCAGAAAGGAACTGAGATATGAATATAAAAGTTGATCTTTTAAAAGATTGCGGCAAAATCAAACCCCTGCACGCAGTAAACAACGGTCCCGTACGTCCCCGCTCCGATATGGTAAGCGGCAATTTTGCAGATTACAAAGCGGCACGCTTCCCTTACGAAAGAAACCACGATGCTTCATACTGTGCAGGCTACGGTGGAGAGCATGTTGTGGATGTTCATGCGATATTTACCAATTTTGATGCAGACGAGAACGATCCCGCAAACTACGATTTTTTCCTTACCGACATACATGTTAAAAACTCTTTTGATGCCGGCACAAAGGTATTCTATCGCCTTGGCTCCAAAATAGAACACTGGCAAAAAAAATACGGCACGCTTCCGCCCAAAGATTTTGCAAAATGGGCGCGCATCTGCGAGCACATCATTATGCATTACACGCAAGGCTGGGCAGACGGCTTTTTCTATGACATTGAATACTGGGAAATATGGAACGAACCCGATGGAAAGCTTGATGACGACCCACACAAGCCTACCTGGGGCGGCACAAAAGCGGAATTCTTTGATTTCTTTACAGTTGCGGCAAAATATCTCAAGAGCCGCTTCCCTCACCTGAAGATAGGCGGACCTGCCATGGCGTTCAGATATTACGACTGGCTCGATGAATTTCTTGCTCACCTCAGTGCAAACAATGTGCCCCTTGATTTTTTTTCGTGGCACGTATATAATACCTACCCCGAGATCACCGAAGAGCTTGCCGTGATGATACGCGAAAAGCTCGACAAGGCAGGCTACAAAAACGCTGAAAGCATCATCGATGAATGGAATTATGTGCATGATTGGGGCGACGGATGGACTGAGACCATCCGCAGAATAAATTGTATTCACGGTGCGGCATATGCGGCATCTGTAATGTGTGTCAGCCAGTATGTGCCCATTGACATGCTTATGTATTACGATGCCCGCCCCTGCACAATGAATGGACTTTTCAACTTTTACGGCTACAAAAAGCAGAAAACCTATTATGTGCTTTCAAACTTTTCAAAGCTTTATGAGCTTTCGGGATGCGTTGAGTGTACACGTGACGACGGTGCATATGCCATTGCCGCAAAAAATGAAAAGGGCGATTTCGGCATCATGATATCGGTATACAAAGACGCGCCCTCTCCCGAAGAAAAAACTCTTACTTTGGAAATAAAAGATACCGATGTGGCAAAAGTTCGTGTATTGCGCATTGACGAAGAAAACGACGAAAAGGATGAGGGTCTCTTTGACATTGTCAACGGAAAGCTGGATATAACAGTAAAAAACCACACCGTGCTCTTTGTTCTTTCGGAAAGATGAATTGTTGATGTCATCCCATAATTTTTCGGGATCTTCAGTGTAACAAACAGAATTTTTTGAGCAAAAAGTCAGACAATTAACACTGTATGCTTTAAGCATGGGTGGCAGTTGTCTGACTTGCTTTTTTATATTTTATTTTCGCACTTGTTTCTTATATTACGGTTCTGCAATGTTCACTGCTCGACCAACCCGTATTTCACCTTTATTCTTTCGAGCTTTTCTACCATGGGTGCGGAAATAAACCAAAGGAAAAATGCGGTGGAAAATGCATGGATAAGGTCAAATGGCAATCCGGCGATATATGCGGTCAAGATCATTTCCCAAGTTATATTTGTCTGCCACATAATAACGGAGGCGGGGTCCATAATACCGCCGTAGATCAAAAGGGTGGCAAAAAAACCGAATACGCAAAGCGTTACCTTTGTTTTTCTCAATATACCTTTTTTAAAAAGTATTCCTGCAACAAAGCCGATAATTCCAAAGGCAAACATCTGCCATGGTGTCCAGGGTCCCTGCCCTGCAAAGAAATTGGAAACAAATCCCGAAACAGCACCTACCAGGAATCCTGTCTCCCCGCCAAAGCACACTCCCGCTATTATCACAAGCGCCACAACGGGCTTGAACTGCGGCAGCATGAAAAATGCCGCTCTGCCCGCAACCGCAATGGCACACAGCACGCTTATTACTATAAGCTCGCGCGCCTTTGGCTTTCGCGATTCAAACACCATAAAAAACGGGATCATGGTCTGAAACAAAATGGCAAGGCTTATAAAATAGTATTTTCTGTCGCCCAGAAAAGAAATTCCGATATATATGGTTAGCGGGATTAAAAGCAATATGAGAAAAGCCGAAAACAATGTCCTTTTTGCAAGCTTTCTGTCCGACTCATAAATTTGCTGAACCTCCATGCCTATCCCCTTTTGCGGGAAAAGGCATATAAACGATGCGGCAATTTCCGCAAAAGCAAATATCCGCAGAACATCGGGAGTAAAAAAGTTTGTCTTTTGCATCGGGGGAAAGTTTATAATGCCAAAAAACAAAAGAGATGTCAACGCAAAGAGCAATGCGAATACCGCACCGACGATAATTCTTGCAGGAGAAGGCTTCTTTATACTTTCTTCTTTTTGTTTTATCCCGTTTATGTTCTTACCCGGTTCAACATTTCGGGGTTTCCTTTCTCTTTTTTTCACATCACCTCCGCAGGCAAGGATTATATCCTCCGCAAGAACTGCATCGGGAAGCCTTGTTCTTGCCATTCGGCTTGCAGCGGTAGTATAAAAATTATTGCCCTTGAAAAATTCGCGCGGGGCATCCTCCGATGTTACACTTCCGTCAAAGCAAAGCGCACATCTGTCGGCATATTCAGCGCAAAATTCAATATCGTGAGATACCGCAAGAATCGTGACACCCTTTGCTTTGAGATCTTTAATAATATCCGCAAATTCCTCTTTAAAATGCGCATCCATGCCTTTTGTAGGCTCATCAAGAAGCAGTATTTCGGGATCCGTAAGAAGTATTTTGGCAAGAGCCGCCCTTTGCTGTTCGCCGCCCGAAAGATCATAAGGGTGTGAATCAAGGAGGGTCTCTATTTTGCAAAGGGACGCTATATTCTGTATCTTTTGTTCTTTTTCTTCCCCGGAGAGCTTTTTGTGGGACAAGATATCCAGAAGATCAAGGTGTACGGTTTTCTTAACAAATACACTTTGCGGATTCTGGGGAAGTACTCCGAGAAGCCCACTATATAAATCCGGGATTTTTGAAATATTTTGCCCTTTTATTTTAACTTGTCCGCGATATGGGGTATTAATGCCCGAAATCAGCGAAAGAGCCGTTGTTTTGCCTGTTCCGTTACCTCCGACAAGGCAAAAAAGTTCTCCCTTTCTTACGCTCAGATTCAGTCCTTTAACAATGTCCGGCAAGTCTTTTCCGTATCTGAAATATGCGTCTTTTACCTCTATAACGGTATCTGTGTTATCACGGGTCTTATCTTGCGGGATGGTAGCGGCATTCAAAGCATTTTCTCTTGAGTATTCCTCAAGCCACGCTCTGCCTTCCCTCACTGTCAATGGGCAAGGAAGATCGTTTTCCACGGCTCCGAAAACCCTCATCGGAGTGGGTAATGCTTTATACATATCGTGCTCTTTTGAACGGAGAATTTTGCCCACCTCGGTGGGTGCTGCGTCAGCAACGATTTTGCCGCTGTCTATAACGACTACCTTGTCGGCTACCGGAAAAGCCTCTTCCAGGCGGTGCTCGGAAAGAATGACGGTGATGCCGAGTTCGCGGTTTATTTTTTCAAGAATATTCAAAAATTCGCCCGCCGCAATCGGATCGAGCTGGCTCGTCGGTTCATCAAGTATCAGCACAGACGGTTGCATCACCATGACAGATGCGAGGTTTAAAAGCTGTTTCTGACCTCCTGAAAGCTCTGTTACATTTTTATGAAACCAACCTTCTATTCCAAAGAATGATGCCATTTCCGACACCCTTGTTCTTATATCGCTCTGCTTGCATCCAAGACTTTCAAGCCCGAAGGCAAGCTCGTGCCATACTTTATCCGTCACTACCCCATTATCGGGATTCTGCATCACAAAGCCTATTCCTGCCGCCTGCTCTTTGGTGTCACACAATGACAATTCTTTGCCGTTGAAATATATTTTCCCTTCTTTTTGCCCGAAAGGTGACAAAGACGTCTTCAGCATCCTTAAAAGCGTGGTCTTTCCGCATCCCGACTTTCCGCAAACAAGGACAAATTCACCCCTGTGCACCGCAAGGTTTATGTTTTCGAGAACTTTTTCTGTTCTGTTCGGATAAGCGAAGCTTAAATTTTCTATTCTTATGCTTCCCATCTTCCCGCCTCCCGAAGTTCAATTATCACAGGGCACATACAAAGCAAAAAATATGCCGCAAAAATGCTTGCTTCCACAGCAGAAAAACCTGCCGTTTTTATGGAAGGAAAGAAACTGAAATGCATTTTCCCCGTAAGGCTTCCCCAAAGGGTATACATTGCAAGGAGCAGAATGCAGACAAGCGCTTTCAGATCCCTTTTATCGAATTTGAATATGGAAAACGCAGTTCTCCCCGGGATGCCGTATCCTCGCGATTTCATACTGTCTGCAGTTTCTATGGCATTTTCAAGTGCCCATGTTGTCATTATCGAAAGTATATTCATACCGTTTTTTGCCCGCCTTACGATATTTCCATTTGAAATATCGCGTCCCATACATTTCTGTGCATTTACAACAACTTTAAGCTGTGCGGAAAACTTCGGAATAAACCGAAGTGTCATTGAGATTATAAGCGACATGGCGGGAATCATTCTGCCAAAAAGGTAAATGAATTTATCGCTCGTCATTACCTCGTTATAGCATGAAAAATGGCAGATAACGCTTGCAATCATTGCCGCGGCGCAAAGCCCGTATATCATCGACTCAAGGGTCAGCGGATTTCCGTTGTGAAAATATGCAAGCACCGTGACCCCGTCGTGGTTGAATAACGGATTCATTAAAGCCATTGCAACCATCATCGGTAATACATATATCAAACTGCTTTTTAAGGCTTTTTTTCCTTTCAGCATCACAGAATATGTGAGAGCCGATGTTAAAGAAATGCCAAGGCACACAGGGTGCATAAGAAAGCAGGAAAAGCCTGTTACAAACACAAAATACAAAAAATTCACTATCGGGTGATAGCTTTTAAATTCATTCATTTTCTTTTCCTCCTCCCTCGCATATAAAACAAAAAGCCGCAGCAACATAATATCACCGCGGCAGTTTTCAGCATCATCACATTTTGCGTAAAAGCATTGGCGGTACGACCGTCCCTCTGTGTGACATATTTAATTTACTGTCAAACTTGCGGGTTTACAGAATGACCGTTGAAATTACCGCAAACACTCCCAGTATTGCAAGAAGTGCAACAAACGCAATATCACCGCGGTGTTCCTTTAACTGTCCCTTATATTTTGCAAGCTTAAGCGACAACACGCCCACAACGCTCACGGTTACCGCCACAAGATCAAAAGAATTTGCACTTTCACCGCGGGTAATACACATATTAACCCCTATTGCAACGATTATTATATAAAATATTGCAATAAAAGCATCGTAAACAGTAAGCTTTTTTTCTTTTTTGTTGTTTTGTTCAGACATTGTGATTTCTCCGTTTATTTGATTTTTTCAAGCATTGTCTGCGCCACGCCCTTGTATGCTTCACGGAAAAGCTCCCGTGCACGGGATTCATCCCCCGAAAGATAAAGATATCCCATAAGAGCTTCAAAACCCGTTGCCCGTCTGTACTGTATAAGCTCTCCGTGAGCGGGAGAAAAGTGTGTCTTGGCATTTCTGCCACGTCGGAAAACGCTTTCCTCATCGGGCGAAAGCAGCGGTAAAATACGCTCTACCGCATCGCTTTGAGCCTCGCAGGTGACAAAGCCTTTGGACATCTTAACAAGCTTCCCCGACGGATAATTGCCCAAGGAAAGCAACTCCTCACGGGCATAAAGCTCCATTACGGCATCACCCATGTAGGCAAGCTGAAGAATGCCGATCTCGCAAACAACATTCCGCTTTTTTATATCTTCTTCCATTTCACACCCTGCGCTGTGTCTTCAATAACGATTCCCATAGCTTTGAGTTCGTCACGGATGCGGTCAGCTTCAGCATAATTCTTTGCCTTCTTTGCTTCTGCACGCTTTGCAATAGCCGCCTCAACGGTTGCGGCAAGCTCGCTGTTATCATCAGCGGGAGAATCCTGCTGTTCTTTATTTGCATTTTCTATAAGGTCAAGGGAGAGCACGCGGTCAAAATCTTCGATAAGAGCAAGCTTCGTTGCATCGTTTGTATCTGCCTTGAGCACATCGTAAACTGCAGTTACGGCAAGAGCTGTGTTTATATCATTATCCATAGCATCGGTAAATATCTTTTTAAGCTCGTCGAACTTTTCTTTATCTACCTCGCCGCCCTTTTTAAGCTTTGCAATTCTTGCAGTAAGCTTTTCAAACGCAACCTTTGCGTTATCAAGATTTTCGTAGCTGAACACTAAGGACTTGCGGTAATGGGACTGCAGGCAGAAGAAACGGTATACAACGGGGGCATAGCCTTTGCTTTCAAGCAAAGATACCGTTAAAAATTCGCCCTTGGATTTACTCATCTTACCTGAATTCGTATTGAGATGAAGCACATGGAACCAGTAATTGCACCATTTATGACCCACAAATGCCTCACTCTGCGCTATTTCGTTAGTGTGGTGCGGGAATGCGTTATCTATTCCGCCGCAATGGATATCAAGATATTCGCCAAGGTGCTTCATGGAAATACACGAGCACTCTATATGCCAGCCGGGGTAACCGACGCCCCAGGGAGAATCCCACTTGAGCTCCTGATCTTCAAATTTTGATTTTGTGAACCACAGAACAAAATCTGCCTTGTTGCGCTTGTTGTCATCCTTTTCAACACCCTCACGCACACCGTCCTGAAGATCGTCTTCTTCAAAATTGTTGAATACATAATACTGCTTGAGCTTTGAAGTATCGAAATAAATATTTCCGCCCGCTTCATATGCATAACCCTTTTCGATAAGACCTTCGATAACCTTTATGAATTCGTCGATGCATCCCGTGGCGGGTTCGACCACATCGGGCATTTTTATGTTGAGCTTTTTGCAGTCTTCAAAAAAAGCATCGGTATAGAATTTTGCGATCTCCATAACGGTCTTTTTTTCGCGCTTTGCGCCCTTGAGCATTTTGTCTTCGCCCGTATCGGCATCGCTTGAAAGATGTCCCACATCGGTAATATTCATAACACGCTTAACGGGGTAACCCACATAGCGCAGATATTTTTCAAGAACATCCTCCATGATATATGAACGGAGATTTCCGATATGTGCAAAGTGATATACTGTGGGACCGCAGGTATACATTTTGACTTCTTTTGGGTCTATGGGAACAAATTCATCCTTTGTTCTTGTTAAAGAGTTGTAAAGTTTCATTTATGCTGTTCCTTTCGGTTATTTTTCTGTTTGAGATATCTTTTTTTCAAGAGCTTCTATTTCTGCGCGCAATTTACATATTTCCTGAGCAACGGGGTCCGGTATATGCACCTGGTCAAGGCAGTCTCTTGCGGGGGCAGTCTTATTGCGTGAAATTATTCGTGCCGGAACACCCACGGCAGTACAGTCATCGGGAATCTCATTAAGCACCACGGCACCCGCTGCGATCTTTACATTATTGCCAACGGTAAATGGACCGAGCACCTTGGCACCCGAGCCGATAAGCACATTGTTTCCGATGGTGGGGTGTCTTTTGCCCGTATCTTTTCCCGTACCACCGAGAGTCACCCCCTGGTATATGGTACAGTTATCACCCACAACGGCAGTTTCACCTATGACAACACCCGCTCCGTGGTCAATAAGCAGTCCTCTGCCTATAGTGGCACCGGGGTGGATCTCAACACCCGTCAGAAATCTTGCATTCTGCGAGATAAGTCGGGCAATGAATTTCATGTTGTGCTTGTAGAAAAAGTGGGCTATACGGTGGTAGATCACCGCGTGGAATCCCGAATACAAAAGAAATATTTCAAGTCTTCCGCGTGCCGCAGGGTCGCGCTCGCGGATAGCGTCAAGATCGTATATAAGGTTTTTAAACATATAAGCTCCGTTTAAATTATTTATTGGGATCGAGATATTCGAGATTGGGAACAAGGTATCCCACACCCGAAATTACAGTAAATATGAGCATGATAATGCAGGAAAGACAAGTGAGCGGAACATACTCCGACATGAAATCGCTGAAAAAGAAAATGTGTCTTTCAAGAAGTGCAAGCAATATAAAGATTATCTGCAAAACGGTCTTCACCTTGCCCGCCATGTTTGCGGCAATCACCTTTCCGCCCGAGCTTCCCGCAACAAGTCTTACGGAAGTAACCGCAAATTCGCGGAGCAGCACCACAAAGACCGTTACCGCAAAAATGTAGCGGTAAAGTGCGGAAAATGACGGCGAAACAAGAAAGCACAAAAAGGCACCGAATACCATAAGCTTATCTGCAATGGGGTCCATAAACTTTCCGAAATTTGTTACTATGTTGTTTTTTCTTGCGATATATCCGTCAAGAAAATCGGTGAAAGATGCAATTCCGAAAATCACCGCGGCAATTATATCACACATAACTTTGCTCATGGGCGTAAAATCGGGAGCAAGTATAAAGAACATAAAAAATGGTATGAGGATAACTCTTAATATGGTAAGCTTGTTTGGAAGATTCATAAATTACAACTCCTTTTATTTACAGTACCGCTTCTCCGTATAAATCGTATTCAACGGCATCGTTAATGTTTACTCTCACAAAGGCGCCCGCCGGAATCTTTTTCGGTGCCGTGAAGAACACCTTTCCGTCAATTTCAGGGGCATCGGCATAACATCTGCCTGCGTGTACTCCTGATGGAATATCAAAGCCTTCACACAGAACATCAAGAGTTTCACCCACAAATTTGCGGTTGTTCTTTTCGTGAATATCCATCTGATTTTTCATGATAACATCAAGTCTGTGCTGCTTTGTCTTTTCAGCCACTTTTCCTTCTTTGATGCGTGCAGCGGGAGTGCCTTCCTCGGCGGAATATGTAAACACACCGAGTCTGTCGAATTTTGCCTCTTTAAGATATTCGGCAAGCTCTGCAAAGTTTTCTTTTGTCTCACCGGGGAATCCGACTATTACCGTAGTACGAAGCACAAGGCCGGGGATTCTTTCGCGAAGCTTCTTAACACAGTCGCGCACAAGCTTTCCGTCGCCTCTGCGGTTCATGGCACGAAGAATGTTATCGGAAATATGCTGTATGGGCATATCAATGTATTTGACTATTTTTTCTTCCCGTGCCATAACATCTATAAGACCCTCGGTTATTTCATCGGGATAGCAGTAAAGAAGTCTTATCCAGCAAAGACCGTCTATTTTGCAAAGCTCGGCAAGAAGTGCATCCAGGCGAAAATCACCGTAAAGGTCAAGACCGTAACGCGTTGTGTCCTGCGAAACAAGAACTATTTCTTTGGCACCGAGAGCAACAAGATCACGCGCTTCGGCAATTATATCTTCCATGGGTCTTGAACGGAATTTTCCGCGCAGATATGGGATAACACAGTATGTACAGCGATTGTCGCAGCCTTCGGATATCTTAAGATAGACGGAATACTCGGGCGGTGTTACCGCACGGTCACCGCCAAGCTTCTGTGCTTCGGGGCAGGATATCGCCTTGAATTTTTCCTCATCCGCTTTTCCTCCGTGCTCATATGCATGGCGAACGGCATCCACAATATCGTCGAGATTTCCCACACCGCAAACTGCGTCTATCTCAGGTATTTCTTTAAGAAGCTCGTCACCGTAGCGCTGGGCAAGACATCCCGTGACAACGATTCCGCGAAGATCACGGTTTTCACGTAGCCATGCCACGTCAAGAATGCTTTCTATTGCTTCTTCCTTGGCACTCTGGATGAAGGCGCAGGTATTTACCACCACAACATCGGCATATATATCTTCTTCAACTATCTCCATTCCCGCAGAACGAAGTGTTGCAAGCATAACCTCGCTGTCTACCTGATTCTTCGGACAGCCCAGCGAAACAAATGCCACTTTTATACTCACTTTATTTAACCAAACCTTTCATTAATTATAACCGTACATAATTATACATTATGTATTGTATCACATCCGAGCACTTATTTCAATAACTAAGTGAGAATTTTAGAAGGAATATTGAAAAAATATGCAAAAATCTCCCCGCTTTTGCGGGGAGATAAGTGCTTTTTAATTTACTTAACAATGATCTTTATAATATATCCCTTATCGTCCTGACAAGTATCAAGATAGTTCTGAGGGATAACATGACCTGAGCCGTTTTCGCCCGTGCCTATTATCTCTTTATAGCAGTTGACATGCTCGTGACCGCAGAAAATACCTCTTACGATATCTGCATTATCTGTGATAAGGTTATATACCTGCTTTGTAAGCTCTGTGGACTTGGGACCTCCGGGACACGTGAGGTTGGGTGTGCTTGCACTTTCTGTGTAGCCGGGAGTGTTTTGAACTGTTTCATCACCGGAGTAAAGACCAACATGCTGGAAAATGAGAACGGGTACATTCTTATCTCTTGCTTTTGCAAGGTCGGCTGCCAGCTTTTCACGGATTATCTCGTCTTCATAGCGTTCTCTCTGGTCATCAAGAAGCACAAGCATTACGGGATTCTTGCCGTCGGGATTTGTCATTATCTCGGAATGGTAAACAATGTCGTTGGGGAAATATTCCTGAAGGATAGAATAGTTGTAGGTCATGTAATTATCATCCGGAACTTTTCCTATCATGTGCTTATATCTTTCGTGATTACCGAGAGTTCCAAGCACTTTCTTCAAAGAATTGCCGTTTTCATCTTTCTGCTCACGGATTCCCACCCATGTGTTTTTGCCAAACATGATTCTGTTTGCAACCTGGAGTGAACCATAGTTAAGTGCGTGGATAATATCACCCGTTATAACCACCTTATCCATAAGTGATGCATATTCCATGGCACGAATGATATGAGCGGAGGATTTTGCCTCTCCGTAGAATGCCGATGTTTCGTACTGATGTCTTATGGACGCTTCGTTTTCGTTTATATCCTTTGCGTTGTTGTAGTTAATGTGGGTATCGGTCATATGCGCGATCTCAAC
>JAFYUY010000037.1 GCA_017549405.1 Clostridia bacterium
CATAGCCGTGACCGCGAAAGATATGCAAAAGCACTTGAGCTTTGCGAGGATATAGGATGTAATATTCTTCGCGTATGGGGCGGTGGGGTTTATGAGCAGGAGGAGTTCTACGATTTCTGCGACAGACACGGTATCATGGTGTGGCAGGACTTCATGATGGCATGCCACACATATCCCATTGACGATGAATTCTGCAAGGTGATGTATGACGAGGCAGAGGTTGTTATCCGTATGCTTCGGAATCATCCGTCCATTGTTCTGTGGGCGGGAGATAACGAATGCGATGCTTTCTTATACGGTGTGAACGGTCTTACCGAATGTAACAGAGTCACAAGGGAAGCAATACCCAATGCCGTTATGGAAAATGACATTCATCGTCCGTACATACCAAGTTCTCCCTTTATCACGAAAAACAATGCTGAAATTGACGTAAGACCCGAAAACCATCTCTGGGGTCTGCGTGATTATTATAAGAGCAGATTCTATGCCGAGGCACGGGCTCATTTTGTGAGCGAAACGGGATATCACGGATGTCCGTCGAGAGAGTCTGTGGAAAAGTTCATAACTCCGGAAAAGATATGGCCCATATATGATAACCGCGAATGGAATCTGCATTCCACCGATCACAGATTCGGTGACAGCAGAGTGCTTCTCATGGAAAATCAGATAGTTCAGCTGTTTGACTTCCGCCCCGACAATCTTGACGATTTCGCTCTTGCATCGCAGTTTTCACAGGCGGAGGCCGATAAATTCTTTATAGAACGCATACGTGTTGATATGCCAAACAAGAGCGGAATAATCTGGTGGAATCTTATTGACGGCTGGCCGCAGATGTCGGATGCTGTGGTGGATTACTATTATGCAAAAAAGAAAGCATATAACTATATCAAACGTTCCATGCAACCCTTCTTTATCATGGCGGACGAGATTCGTGACTGGGGTTGCCCCATCGTTGCATCGAATATCACTCTTGAAAATGTGAGCGGAAGTTTTAAAATTTCGGATATTGAGAGCGGAAAGGTGCTTTTTGAAGGAAAGTTTGATGTCCCATCCGCAAGCAACAAAAATCTTTGCCATGTTCCTGTTATGTATTCCGATAAAGGTATGTTCCTTATTGAATGGGAAGTTGACGGCAAAAAGTACATAAACCATTATCTGCACGGCTATCCCGCATTCGATTATGAAAGCTATAAAAAATGGAATGAAAAGCTGGAAAAGATATATAATGATACATTGAACTGATTTTTTGCATTTTTTGTAGACAAACGGTTTTTTCTGTGGTAAAATACATATGATTGTTATCGGCGGATCGTAACGGTCCGCCGATAATTTTCCGTATGAAAAGGAGTGATATGAGTGGCAAACAATATTGAAAGACGAAAAACCGGCTACCTTATAAAAAGGTTTTTGCCTTATTACGCAAAATACAAAAGGATTCTTGTTTTCGATCTGCTTTGTGCGGCACTTACCACGGTATGTGAACTGGTATTTCCGCTTATAGTAAGAGGCATCACGGGAATTGTGGCAGAAACTCCTCATCTTCTGACTGTGGGGCTTATAATAAAAACGGGAGTAATGTACATATTTCTTCGCCTTATAGATACGGCGGCGACTTATTACATGAACGGAAAAGGTCATATAATGGGTACGATGATGGAAACAGATATGCGCCACGACCTTTTTTCCCATCTTGAAACATTATCATATTCTTACTTTTCCGAGACCAAGGTGGGGCAGATAATGTCGCGGATAACAAGCGATCTTTTCGATATTACCGAGTTTGCACACCATTGCCCCGAGGAAATAATCATAACGGGATTAAAAATAATTGTGGCATTTGCCGTTCTTATAAGTATAAATGTCCCGCTTACGCTTATACTGTTTGCACTTCTGCCCATAATGATAATTGCGTGCATGAGCTTCAGAAACAAAATGCGTGATGCATTCAAGGAACGTCGCAAGCAAACGGGAGAACTGAATGCCCGAGTGGAGGATTCGCTTCTCGGAATAAGGGTGGTAAAGTCGTTTGCCAACGAGGAGATAGAAAAGGAAAAGTTTGACCGCGACAATAAAATATTTTTTGAAATCAAGAAGTTTTCATATTATTGCATGGCGGGCTTTCAGTCTACCACCAAGTTTTTCGAGGGTATGATGTATATCTCCGTAATAATCGCAGGTTCCCTGTTCCTCAAGGGCGGGTATATCGAGGTGCGGGATTTTACGGCATATATCCTTTATATTGCAACGCTTACCACATCTATACGTACCATAATCAATTTTACCGAGCAGTTCCAGAACGGTCTTACGGGTCTTGAACGGTTTGTGGAGATACTTGACACAAAACCCGAGATCGTGGATAAAGAAAATGCCAAAGAGCTTTGCAATGTGCGTGGCGAGATACTTTTTGATAAAGTTTCCTTCTCGTATCCCGGAAACGATGCGGTGGTGCTTGACAATATCGATATCCGCATTGCTCCCGGTGAAAATGTGGCACTTGTAGGTGCATCCGGCACCGGAAAGACTACCATATGTAATCTCATTCCACGATTTTATGACATCGACAGCGGAAAGATAACCGTTGACGGGCATGATATACGCGATCTCACAAAAAGCTCTCTGCGCCGTAACATCGGCATAGTACAGCAGGATGTTTATATGTTCTCAGGTACCGTTCGAGAGAATATAGAATACGGCAGACCCGGAGCGGCATTTGAAGATATAGAAACAGCTGCAAAGCGAGCGGGAGCACATGATTTTATAATGTCGTTGCCAAACGGATACGATACATACATAGGCGAGCGCGGAGTCAAGCTTTCGGGTGGTCAGAAGCAGCGGCTTTCCATAGCAAGAGTATTCCTTAAGAATCCGCCGATTCTCATCCTTGATGAGGCGACCTCTGCCCTTGACAACGAAAGCGAAAAGCTCATTCAGAAATCGTTGGAAGAGCTTTCAAAGGGCAGAACCGTACTCACCATAGCACACAGGCTTACAACAGTCAAGAATGCCGATAAGATACTTGTTATTACCGACCGCGGCATCGAAGAAGAGGGCACCCATGAGGAGCTTTTGAAGCTTGGCGGCATATATCATCATCTATATAGCATCTGATGTATTGGTTCCGAATTTCAAATATGTAAATAAAGGGTTTGTTACCATAACAAAGGGGATTTTGACTAAAAAATCTCCTTTGTTTTTCTATTATGGCTTCAAAAGCCATACGAGGAAGAAAGTAACATTGCACAGCGGGGGAAGGCGGTGTATAATCTACCCATAGAAAGAAAGGAGGTAAAACAATGAAAAAAGCTCTTTCTATACTTCTTGCCTCCGCCATTGCGGCGGCACCGCTTTCGGTGAATGTGTTTGCGGAAAGCGAAAAAAACTGCGGCATACGTGATGCGCTGGAAAAAATAATTACCGTATATAAAGGTACATGCGACAGCGCACAAGCCGCAAACGTCGAATGCGGCACATTGCGTATCGTTGAAAAACTTGCGGGGCTTAAAAACATCGATCTCGGATGCATACTTGCGGGTAACTGCAGCACCACGGAAAACGGCTGCGATGATTGCGGTAATGGTGATGCGCAGGGTGATGACTGTGATGACGGTACTTGCGAAAACGAGCATGACAACGGAAAATCTGAAAATCCCGGCAATATTATAGTGGATTGGGAGGATGTTTTGGGAAATATTCCGCCAACGCTCAAACCAGACACGCAAATTCCCGATTCGGAAACGCAAAATTCCGGAAATGTCTCTGTTTCGGTACCATCCTCCGAAGCCGGCCGCGTGATAGAGCTTGTGAACAGTTACCGTGCACAGCATGGATTGTCACCGGTTGTCTACGACGAAGCTGTAAGCCGCGCTGCACAGATACGTGCGGAAGAACAGGAAACGCTGTTTTCTCACACAAGACCAGACGGCACAAGCTGCTTTACGGCTCTTTCGGAAAGCGGAGCTTCATACCGTGGCGCGGGCGAAAACATTGCCATGGGTCAGACCTTGGCAGATGAAGTGATGGATGACTGGATGAATTCGCAAGGTCACCGCGAGAACATCCTTAACGGAAGCTTCACAAAAATCGGTGTTGGCCTGCACATAGGAAATGACGGCAGATATTACTGGGCGCAGATGTTTACGTATTAAAGCATTATCAGGGTCCCGCAAACGGGACCTTGATATTTTTATGCCGATATATAATAAACATTGCACAAAAAACAAATAAATGTGTTAAAACTGTTGACTTTAACGGAAAAAATTGCTATAATATACTACAATGGGTTTTTGGGCAATGAGACAAATTGTTGCCTGCGCCCGAATCATGTTTAAATCAGAAAGGATGCAAAAACCATGAAGAAAAGCGTAATCACCCTTATTCTTCTGATACTTGTTATAGCAATGCTTGTTGTTACAGCGTGCATGGGTATTGAAGGTATTGGTCTGAAAAGCGTTTTCGATGAAGATGCTGTCCGTATGGGTCTTGACCTTGTTGGCGGTTCCTCCATCACACTTGAAGCAGTAGAAGAAACTGCCGAAACACAGACTCCCGACGCTGAGTCTGCAGAAACAGAAACCGAGGCAGAAGCCGAAGGTGAAACAGCAACATCCGCCATCACAGAAGAAACTCTCGATGCGGTTATCGCTGTTCTCAATCAGCGTGTTACCAATGCGGGTTACACAGAAGCTACCGTTACAAGAATCAACGGCAAGAACCGTGTTCGTGTTGATATTCCCTCAGTTGCGGACCCCGAAGCAGCTATTGAACTTTTAGGTGCCACAGCGCAGCTTTCGTTCTTTGATTCCGAATTCAACCTTGTTCTCACAGGTGAGCAGGTTAAGGGTGCTTCCGTTCAGAACTATCAGGGTCAGACGGGTGCTTCCGAAATCGTTGTTGCTCTCGAATTCGACAGCAGCGCAAGAGCAAGTTTTGCAGATGCAACAGAAAGAATGGC
>JAFYUY010000038.1 GCA_017549405.1 Clostridia bacterium
GCTCTGCAATGGCAGCCTCATCATACCCGAGAGAAACATCCCAAAGGTTATCTCTGCCATTGAGATAGGCATAAACATCTATCCCCTCAATTCCCTCAAGCTTGAAAAACTCATCCTCGGTATATTTCATGCCAATAAAGCGATCGAGTTTTTCGGTGGTTTTGGGACGGCGGCTGAGCAAAAGAAAAGCATCATAAGATATCTGAGGATAATTCTCTGTTATGGCCTGTGCAATAAGCATGCTTTCAATATCATACTTATGCAAAAGCACATTGAGCTTTATGCATGTGACTTCACCGCGCGCCACAAGGCTGTTCACATCATCTTCCATTACGGAAACTGTATTTACGCCTATTTCAAGAGCCTTGTCAAGCACTTCTTCAAGCTTTTCGGAAGATACGGAATTTCGCACGCTGTTATACAAAAGCGAAACCACAACATTTTTGTTACGGCTCTCATTGACCACTCTGCAGGACACCGCCGGCAGCATAAGAACAAGCATAGCCGCAATAAGTATCCACGGCAGGATTCTTGTGACAAACTTTTTCATACCAAACATTTCCTTTCTTCAAAACCCGAAACAAGATCATTGGGTTTCAGATTCATTCACCTTTCTTTTCCCTTTTGAGCAATCTTCTCAAGACTCCAAAAAGGGCAAGACATATAATATAGACCGCTCCGCACGCACATAGCGGTACTGCAAAAGTGATGTAACCGTGTGTGAAATCAGGAGATAAAGCATTGAAAACAATATAAACTATAAGTGCCACAGCACCGGATAACAAAGTTTTGATTATATCGGCAACCGTGGTCTTTGTGAAATAACTACCGATAACTTTTTTCATTCCAACAGCCACAAGCACAGCATAAAGCGTGAGTAACACCGCAGTAGATGCCGAAACCGCAACAGCGGAAAGAGGAACTCCCGAGGCGGTAACAGTATCTTCGGGAACGGTAAACTTTATAATGACATTTGTGATTATGTTAAGAGCCACCACGGAAAGCGTACCCGTAACCGTATACTTATATTTTCCGGCAAGATACAGAACTTTGTTGAAAAGCTCCTGAGCCACATAACCCAAGGCCCCGAGGGTATACATAAGCATCATAACAGAGACCATTGTCGTGGATCTTGCAGTAAACGCACCTCTTTCGTAAACAAGACGTATGATATCCGTTCCGAAACATCCCACCACAAGCAGGAAAGGCAGGAATATTGCCGACATTATGGTGATTATATATCTGACAAGCTCGTTCACATAATCGCAATTTCCCTCTTCGTAGTTTTTTGAAATCGACGGAAAAACAACTGTCGACATTGCAACAACAAAAACGCTCGCAATGGTTATAAAAAGATTTGATGCGTAATTGAATGTGGATGCCATACCTTCGGTGGAACTTACAAAAGCACGGTCGATGTAAACACACAACTGGAACATCATATTTGAAATGAATATCCATATAAGTTCGGGTGACCCCGCATGCTTTTTGGTTCTGTCTGCGCCCTTGCTCTGCGATCGAGCGGTAAGCGAATATCCGTTTTTGAAGAATGCGGGCATTTGTATTGCCACCTGCAAAAACCAGCCGATAGTAGTAACAGCCGCCACGGTGATTATAGACACGTTTTTCATAAAAAGCGTGAGAATAATAACTGCATTAAACGGTAAGCTCATTATAGATGTTATAAAATAAACCTTTTTGTTCTGAAGAAGCCCCGAAAATATGTATGCAAGAACCACAAATACAAGAGATGGCAGCATAATATACATCATATTCACCGCAAGAGCGAAATCAGCACCCGAGATCTCAGGCAATATCACCCCAACTATTGGCTTTGCAAGTAGTCCCAAAATCACAGCCGAAAGCGATAAAAACAAAACGCTTTTACGGATAAACGAGGCAGCGTATTCCTTTTCTCTGCCGACATTTTCAGATTTGTTAAGATTCTTTATAACAAGCGTGGACAAAGCCACTCCGATACCGGTAAAAATCAGATTAACAAGTCCGAAGACCTGAAAATAAATATCCGATTCCACGGCAGTTCCGAAAGCTCCGGCAAAGACCATATCGCGGTAAAATCCCACACCCTTTGCCAAAAGAATTCCGAGAACCACCATAATATAAGCACTTCCTATCATTCCGTTCCTCCTCAAATAATGCATAATAATATATATTTTATACCATATTGCAAGAATAGTCAATCATAAAACGGATAATTTTACAAAATATAAAACAAAAGCGATAAAAAGCATCAAAACTCAATTTGTGGCGTATACGTAAAACAAAGCCAAAAACAGCAAGTATTTTTGTGGATATTGCACAAATATATGTTTTTTTAATGTTTATTATTGACTTTTTGAACACTTTGATGTACAATAAATACAACGATAATATAAATGCTTTTACATTATCGATTCATTCTTTGGAGGTATACAATTATGCTCAAAATTTTCGCAGGACTCAAGGGCTCGGGCAAAACAAAGAATCTTATTGAAATGGTCAATGCCGCGGCTGAAAACGCCAACGGTAATGTTGTTTGTATAGAACAGGGCACCAAGCTTATCCACGAAATAACTAACAAAGCAAGACTTATCGACACCATAACATACAGTGTTGACGACTGGCAGAAGCTTTACGGCTTTGTATGCGGAATCCTCGCATCCAACTACGATATCAGCGATCTGTTTATAGATTCCGCTCTCAAGATCTGCAGAGATGAGATCACAGGATTCGAAGAATTCGTAAGAAAGGTTCTCCCTCTTCTCGAAGAAAACAATATCAACTTTACGATCACAGCATCCGTTGAAGTTGAAAAGATCCCCGAATCTCTCAAGGCTTATCTTGCATAAAGAAATTCAAACAAATTTACCTCCCCGTTTTGCGGGGAGGTTTTTTTGTGTTCAAAAATGTTCAGTTTAAACCATCAAAAAAGCCCCGCAAATCTCCAAATCAATACACTTCCACAAATACCCTTTTTTATATCGCTTTTTCAATGCAATCAAAAAATTCCGACAAAGTCACAAAAACTTTGCCGGAATATGTATTTATGATTAACAAAGTGCGGTTTAGAATCCGGTAAGGAATCTATCTACCACAAGCTGACGGAATCTGGGCGAAAGGCTTGCAAAATAAGCCGTAAAGCCTGTTACTCTCACAACAAGATCCGGGTGAGTATCAGGGTTTTCATTGGCTTCAAGCAACTTTTGCTTATCAAGAACATTGATATTGATAAGGGTACCGCCCTGTTCAAAGTGACCTTCGATAAGCTTCAATACCATATCGATTCCGTGTTCGTCCGCCTTTACCATCGGATCAAATTCGATCTGCAGCGGTGCTGTATTGCCGTAGCCGCACTGAACAGATGCAATTCCGTTGGACTGTGCGGTGGGAGCTCCGTCATTGCGGAAATGGGGGTTGGGATTTGCACCATGGGATATAGGCTGTGCCGCACGTCTTCCGTTTGGAGTTGCGCCCACATTGGAGCCGTACTCGATGGTACGCGACCATGAGAACCATCCGGGAACGAGCTGTCTGCCCTTGGGCATCTTCTGCGCCTTAACAGCAGTGACCCAGCTTTCTGTGAGCCTCTTTGCCCATTTATCGGAGGCACTTCCGCCGCTGCAGTATTTGGGGGCAGATGCCATTATTGTTCTCACGCGTTCATCAGCGTAATCGTTTTCAAGGTTTTCGAAAAGGTTATCCCAGGAAACCAGCTTTTCATTTTCGATACGTGTTTCAATAGCTCCGAAGGAGTCTGCCACAACAGCAAGTCCCGCACCGTCGACACCAACTGTGTAAAGCTCGGCACATTGAGAAATATCCTCGCCACGCTCGATAGTGTTATTCATCATGAGATTCATAACAAGCTCGGGTGTTACTTCCCACGCGTGGTCGATATGAAGATTCACACCGTCCGCGACGGTCTGTATGGCGATTTTAAGATGGGATTCGTAAAGCTCAAAAAGCTTTTCGGCACTCTTTTCATCGCAGTTTTTCAGATCTTTAAGAGCCTCATCCAAAACCTTTGCGATATTTATCTTAACGGTGTCATTCATCGGGAATTCCTTGCCGGGCACGCACATCCAGTTACAGCCCACGGCAATTCTCTCACGGGATGTCTTTTTATCCACACCGTTTTTCATATAGCCTTCCGCAAGCGCTTTATCGTTGCAGAAACGGGGCCAGCCGTTTTTATTTTTTATAAGATAATAAACCGCCTTGCGCTGGAATTCCTTATCGCAGTTTTCGTGCATACGAACCGTCAGATTGCAGGCGATATTTATGGAATCCGCCGCATCAAGAATGAGATATGAAAGCTTGTTTGTCATATCGCGGTCATTTTCATCCACGCCCGAGATCTGATAATAATGGGGGTCGATAAGAAGCAGATTTGCCACAAGGAATTTTGCTGTTTCATCGTCAAGTATGCCATTCTTAACGTCGTTTTCGTAATAGGGGTAAAGCAGACCGTCAAGCTGGAATCCCGCTCCGTCGCGGGTATATATTCTCGATGCGCAGTTGAAGAACGCGGTCCACTGGCACACTTCACGGAAAGTCTTGGGGGCACCGTAAGTTATGTTTTCGCACGTTTTAAGCATGGTCTGCAGGTTTTCTTTTATCTCGGGACGTTCTTCCGCAGGTATCATCTCACGCAGCTTTTCGCAATGACGCTCAACAAAGCGGATAATAGCCTTGACGGTGCGTTCCTCAGCATCATAAAATGCCTTTTTATCGGGGTTTATTTTGCGGTATTTTTCTATCTTTTCAAGAAGTCCGCCGAAACCAAGCTCAAATCCAATACGGTAATCGCAGGCAAAATGAGCATCGCCGTCGATACCCGTTGCGATATTATATTTTTTCTGATTTGGTTTAAGATCGTCATACGGAAATCTCTGCTCGTCCCAGCGTTTGCTCCACTGATTTGTGGCGGACTTCATGAATTCCATTATCTTCTCATTATTCTTAAGCCAGTCAGGCATATAGTGCAGGTCACCGCGGTAGTTTACAAGCATATCACGCCATCTGCCGCAAAGCATTTCCATGGGATCGATATACGGCTCATGCGCATCGATAACGCGACAGAAGTTTTCGCACATTCCGTCGTAGCCATAAAAGCTTCCGTTGGTGCTGTTGTACCAGGGCTCTACCGAATATCCCTCTGATATCGGCACGGTGCCGAAATCATCAAGATCGGTATAACCGTTCTGTTTTCTTTTCTCAAGCGTATGGCGCACTTTTGTGTTGCGCATGGCTCTTAATCTGTCAGCGTATGTAAGCATACTGTTTCAATTCCTCCATAAATTCGGCAGACGGAACGGAAAATTCATCCTCTGCCATATTCAAAGCCTGCCTTTTTGATTTTCCCAACGGGTGATACGGCAGAAGCTCATAACATTTTACGTTTTCAAGGGTTTTGAGAAATGCTGAAATTTGAGGTATCCCCTGCTCCACTCCCGGGATCACCGGAGTTCGCGCAATGACGGGGACTCCAAGACTGTTTACCTTTTTAAAGTTCTCTATTATCCTCTCGTTCGGCACACCCGTATATTTTTTGTGAGTGGCGCTGTCCCATATTTTGAGATCTGCCATAACAAGGTCAAGCTTTTTAAATATTTCTTCGTCATAATATATCAGCGAAGTTTCAACGGCACAGCGGATACCAAGCTTTTTGCACTCATCGATGCATTCCGAAAGAGCATCTCTTTGTGCCAGCGGTTCACCGCCCGAAAAAGTCACTCCACCGTCCTTGCCGTAATATGCCTTATCACGGGCGACCTCAGCTGCAATTTCCGCAGGAGTCATTCTTTTTCCGCAAAGAACTTTCGCTCCCGCAAAGCATCCGTCCGCACATTTGCCGCAACCTATGCATTTTTCGGGATATTCCAATATCTGCGGTTCAAAGCTTATGCATTCGGGATTATGGCACCATGCACAGGAAAGCGGACAACCTTTAAAGAATACCGTGGTACGAAAACCCGGACCATCGTGAGTCGATGCCCGCTGAATATCGGCAACTACAGCATCAGCCAATTATCTGCGCCTCCCCACCCTCGCGGGAGCTACGGATGGCCGCATCAAGTATTGCCATAACGCGCATATTAGCATCAAGAGAAAGCATTTCGTGGATCGGCTCACCTGTATTTATATGGTTTGCGTAATGACATGGCATATTCTTATATTTATCGTCAAGGGAAACATCCTGCATCTCCA
>JAFYUY010000039.1 GCA_017549405.1 Clostridia bacterium
AATAGTCCTATTGTTTCAAAAAGTCCCATTTCGCCCCTCTGTTATTTGATTAATGCTGAATAAATCATCATATTTGTTTGTATACGATTTTCATTTGCAGAAATTTCAGAATTATATGCTGCAATCGCTGTGTTTTGTTCGGTTTTTGCCGCTAACCTAAGCGTTTCGTTCATACCTTCACATAAGTAGTTCATTTTTTTGTTTGATTCGGTTATTCCGTCATAAAGTGAATAGCAGATTCCTTTAAGCTCGGAAAGATCATTTTTAATTGCAACAAGAAGGTCGTGAAAAGATGCCCATATCATTTCCTCTCTGCACTTTGCGTATGCACCAAGACCACCTTCAAGTTCATAACAAATACCGATATCAAGATATTCATACATTTTTGATATCTTAGTCAACTCCCTATAATCACTATGGATGATATTAAGGCTATACAGCTTTTCTCTTTGTTTATATGCCATTGAACGACCATAAGCGAGTTGGTTGATTTGTGAACTGATTCGTTGTATTCTAATAGAATCTTCCTTGATTTGCTGTTCTGCCATTTTAAGGTTTTGCGTATACTGTTGCGTTTCGTGTTTGTTATACTTATTTGTGTCGGATATGTCTTTATAGATAATTAAAATTATTACAATTATTCCGAGTATTACGGGAATACCAAAAAGAATAAATATCATGGAATTTGTACTTAATGTGTTTTTTAAAGAATCAAAACTCATTTTTACCAAAATACCCATTATAATGAAACCAATAAGCCAGCTAACTAAGAAAATTACTATGAGCGCACCTAAGCCCTCCACACTAAAGTCAGTACTTTGCAAAGAAGGCTTGTTTACTATGGGTTTGCGCTCGTATTTTCTTTTTTCCCGTTCAAACCGTTCTATTGTGCAGTCGTATGTATAACAATTAAGCTCTGCATCTAATACAGCTTTCAGATAGTTTTTAAGTGTTGTACTGTTATTCATTTTTATCCCCCGTTTTTTTTGATTAATGTCATTTAATTTACTTGTGAGGTGTGGTTATACTAATAAATTAGTACAAAAACATTATATAGTAAATCTTTTGGTATGTCAAGTGGTTTTAGTAATTTAATAGTATAATCTAAATAAAAAAAGGTGTTATTAAATGAATCAGTATAAAAACAGAATAAGGGATTTAAGGGAAGACCGCGACCTGAGGCAGATAGATGTAGCCAATGCTACGGGTATAGATCAAAAAACCTTATCAAATTACGAAACGGGAAAAACCAATCCCGACAGTTATTCCATAATCAGGCTTGCTGAATTTTTCGGTGTGACCACCGATTATTTGTTAGGGTGCTCCGATTCGAGTTTCCGTTCAAAAAAAGACGTGTTAAATACACTTAGTAATATCGAAAAAGAAATACGTGATTTGAAGCTGTATTTCTCAAAGTGAATCTTTGTGTGAATTATAATGATTGCGGGGGTGAATATTGCAGCACCACCGCACTCTTTTTTATAAAAAACATCTTGTTTTAAACGGTTGAAACCCAAAAACAAAGGGGTTTTTGTTTACAAAGCCTTTACAAAGTAAAGAGCAATGTGTGTTAAAATATAAAAAACTACTTTTACTTGATAAAGTTCACTAAGGAGGTGGCGCAGGGTGTCTGTTATTACATTGCAAAGTCCCGTCACCGTGCTGTACGGAGTCAGCGAATCGCGTGCTAAATTGCTTGAAAAGCTTGATATATTTACCGTTGACGACCTTGTGCGCCATTATCCCCGCGGATACGAGAACCGTGGCATGGTTAAAAATGTATGCGAGCTTTCTCCGGGCGAGGTCAGCTCTTGCATACTTGAAATATCATCTCCCGTAAAAAGCACCCGCATTTCATCAAAGGCGGGCAGGGCAATGACGGTGCAGAAAGTTACGGCACATGACGAAACGGGAAGCGTGGCATTGACATTTTTTAATCAGGAATTTTTGAAAAACACCCTCGTCACGGGGCGCAAATTCAGATTTTACGGAATGGTATCGGGAAGTTTTCTCAATCCTCAGATGACCTCCCCCGCCTATGAGCCGTATTACCCGGGGGCGGAGCTTGATGATTTGGTGCCCGTGTATCCGCTGACGGCGGGAATCACCTGCAAAATGCTTTCAAAGCTTGTGAAACAAGCGCTCGAATACTATAAAAACATTGAAAGTCTTCCGAAAGATATAATATCGGAATACGGTCTTATGGGGCTTTACGATGCCCTGAGCAATATCCATTTTCCGGATGATGCCGAAAAAATGAAGGATGCGCGCCGAAGACTTGCGTTTGAAGAACTGCTGGAATTCCAGCTAAAGCTCCGTGCACTAAAAAACAGAAATGCCACGGGAAGAGCATATAAATTTTCAGTACCGGATATGAATGAATTTTACGGTTCGCTGGAATACGAGCTTACGGGTGCACAAAAAGCTACGATCGATAGCATTTTGTACGATATGACCCGATGCGGAGAAGGTGTCCCGTGCGATCTTTCACGTTTTACGCAGCCCATGCGCAGACTGGTGCAGGGAGATGTCGGAAGCGGAAAAACTATCGTTGCCGCAGCCGCAGTGTACTTATGCTGCAAAAACGGAGCGCAGGCATCGCTTATGGTGCCCACGGAAATTCTGGCGGAACAGCATTATGCGTCACTCTTGCCGCTTATGGAGCAGCACCGCATTGCAACTGCTTTACTCACGGGTAGCACAAAGGCGGCTGAGAAGAAAAAAATACTTGAAGCATTGCGTGACGGTAAGATAGATTTTATCATAGGTACCCATGCACTTATTGAAGATAAAGTTGTTTTTGCCAATCCCGGACTTGCAATAACCGATGAGCAGCACCGCTTCGGCGTTCGTCAGCGCGATAAGCTTTCCGGTAAGACCGCCCTTGCGGAAGACGGAAAAAGTGTATTACCGCATATGCTCGTTATGTCTGCAACCCCCATTCCGCGCACCCTTGCCATGATACTTTACGGTGACCTTGATATTAGTATAATAGACGAATTGCCGCCCGGCAGGCAAAAGGTGGATACTTTTGCCGTGGGAGAAAGTATGCGGGAGCGCATATATAAATTTACCGAAAAGTTGGTTGGAGAAGGACGTCAGGCATATATCGTATGTCCCCTGGCACAGGAAACGGAAACCTCCGATGAGGCATACGAAAACGGCCTGAAATCTGCGGCTGAATATTGCGAACAACTGAAAAGGGAAGTGTTTCCTGATCTTAGTCTGGATTTTGTGCACGGTAAAATGAAGCCTGCCGAAAAGGATAAGATAATGAAAAAGTTCTCGGAGGGGAACACGGATATTCTTGTTTCCACTACTGTCATTGAGGTGGGTGTCAATGTGCCTAATGCAGCACTTATGGTGGTGGAAAATGCCGAACGGTTCGGTCTTTCTCAGCTCCATCAGCTAAGGGGACGAGTGGGTCGCGGTTCGCATAAATCCTATTGTGTGCTCATGTCACCCGTTATAAAAGGTCAGCAGGCAAAGGGGGATTCTCCGTCGGAGAAGCGTTTCCGTATAATGTGTGAAAACAGCAGCGGATTTAAAATTGCGGAATATGACCTTGAACTGCGCGGTCCCGGTGACTTTTTCGGAAGACGCCAGCATGGCGAGCTGGAATTTAAGATAGCTGATCTTGCGGCGGATATGAAGCTTGTGGAAGATACAAAAAAGCTTGCGGATATCATCACAAAAAACAAACAAAAGGAGAAATCAAAATGAAGGCTACTGAATGGGCATTCGGCATGTCATCGTGCTCCACAGGAAAAGTGGATATTGATACATTTGAACAGTATGCAAAGCACGGTGTTGAGATGATCGAGACATCTTTTGGGTCGCTTGATGCTGTTCCGAATAACTGGAAAGAAATAGAAAAAAACTCCCGTGATACGGGAGTGAAATTGTGGTCTGTGCATCTTCCGTTCTGGCCCTTTGATGTGCTGGATTTTGCCTCTTTTGATAAAGAAGCCCGCAAAAAAGCACTGGCTATACAGTGTGAGATAACAAAAAATGCTGCGGATATCGGCATAAAAACTGCGGTGATCCATCCCAGCGGAGAGCCTTATCCTCAGAATGAGCGCGATGAGCGCATAAAAATTGCGGCAGATATGCTGGCTCAGCTTGCAGAAGCTGCTCATTCGTGCGGAGTGACCGTTGCGGTGGAGGATCTTCCGCGCACATGTCTCGGCAACTGTTCCGCGGATATAAAACGTTTGATTGCAGATAACCAAAAGCTTCGCGTTTGCTTTGATACAAACCATCTGCTTTCGGAAAGAAATGTGGATTTTGTAAAGGCGTTGGGGGATAAGATAGTAACTCTTCATGTCTCGGATTACGATTTCCGTAACGAGCGCCACTGGTTGCCTTACGAGGGCAGTGTGGATTGGGCAGAGCTTGTGACTGCGCTTGAGGATGTGGGATATTGCGGACCGTTTATGTATGAAATAAGTCTTAAAACTCCCGCAAGCATAAAGCGCAGAGATCTTACCTTTGCCGATTTTTCGGAGAATTACAAAGCATGTGTTGAAAAATGCCATGCAAATGTTATAGGAACTCCCGACATGGAGGAATGCCTTAAGAATTCTTATTATAAAGAACCGATAATTTAAAAATACAAAGCGGGTGCATCTTTTTTATACACCCGTCAGACTGTCGCAAAAGTCTTTTTTAAATAATTCAGGGCGAACCCCCGGCGAGGGTTCGCCCTCTTTTCAACCGTAAACCGGTTGAAAATTCACCCACTCCTGCGCTTTACGAACGCAAAAAGGGTTTCGTCCTCTTCGGAGGACGACAAGAGGCGCTGCCTCTTGACTCTGAAAACTTTTTGAAAAAAGTTTTATCAAAAACTTTTGATGGTTTTGCAACAAGCTGGCGGGTGCATCTTTTTTATGCCCCCGTTTTTCTTTATATAAAAATTACGCACCCCATTGGAGTGCGCATTTTTGTGTTATTCTTTTATAAGTTTTTCCACCGCTGCAAGCTTTGCACATATACAAAGAACTTTCATTGCGGTCTCAAGATCGGCAAGACTTGCGAAGGAGGGAGCTATGCGGATATTTGTGTCACGCGGGTCGATTCCGTATGGGAATGTGGCACCCGCACCTGTCAGCACTACGCCTGCATCGGCACACAGCTTTGCCGTACGCTTTGCGCATCCTTCAAGCACATCAAGGCTTACAAAGTAACCGCCACGGGGGTTTGACCATGTGGCAATGCCCGAATCGTTAAGGTTTGCGCTCAGTGTGTCAAGAACCATGTCGAATTTGGGACGCATTATCTCAGCGTGCTTTTTCATATAAGCGCGCATACCGTCGGCATTGCCAAAGTATTTGATATGGCGGAGCATGTTGAGCTTGTCGTGGCCGATGGTCTGGAATTTCATAACATTCAAAATGTTTTTAATGTTGGAAACCGAAGATGCCACAGCCGCAACACCTGCACCGGGGAATGTGACTTTTGAAGTGGAGGTGAAAACGTAAGCTCTGTCGGGATTGCCTGCCTTTGCGCATTCATCTATGATGTTGAGAAGCGGATGTTCTTCTTCATATATTTCGTGAATGCAGTAAGCGTTATCCCACATGATTATAAAATCGGGGGATGCGGGTTCAAGCTTTGCAAAACGGCGGACTGTATCATCGGAATATACCGTTCCGTCGGGATTTGAAAACTTGGGAACGCACCATATGCCGCGCACATCGGGGTCTTTAACAAGTTCTTCCACAATGTCCATGTCGGGACCGTTCTGTGTCATGGGGACGTTTATCATTTCAATGCCTAAAGTTTCGCACACGGCAAAATGTCTGTCGTATCCGGGAACGGGGCAAAGAAACTTGTTTTTGCTGTTCTTGCACCAGGGGCCATTTCCGCCGGGAACACCAAACAGCATGCAACGCGAAAGGTGGTCGAACATGAGGTTAAGACTGGAGTTTCCGCCAACTATAACATTGTCGGGAGAAACACCCAAAATGTCACCAAAAAGCTTTTTAGCTTCTCCGATTCCGTCTACTATTCCGTAATTCCGGCAATCTGTGCCGTTTTCGCTGAAGCAGGCTTCGTTTCCGTCTATCACGGTAAGCATTTCTTTTGAAAGATCAAGCTGAAGCTTTTCTGGTTTTCCTCGGGACATATCAAGCGAAAGCTTTGCTCCGAGGATCTCATTGTAACTGTTCTGAAGAGCCTGTTTTTCGCGTATAAGCTCTTCATTTGACATCCGGGTGTAATTCATTGGTTCAAATACTCCTTTTTGGTGGGTGCGGTAAAAATCAGAATTCGGCGCTGCCTACTGTTCTGGGGAAGGCTTCAACATCGCGGATGTTGGAAATGCCTGTTAAATACATGATGAGTCTTTCAAAGCCGAGACCGAAGCCTGCATGCTTTGCTCCGCCGTACTTGCGGAGTTCAAGATACCAGTAGTAATCTTCGGGGTTCATGCCGAGTTCGTTCATGCGGGCTTCAAGAAGATCAAGGCGTTCTTCTCTCTGGGAACCGCCTATAAGTTCGCCGACACCGGGAACAAGCATATCCATTGCGGCAACGGTCTTGTTGTCGTCGTTCATGCGCATATAGAATGCTTTGATCTCCTTGGGATAATCCGTAACGAATACGGGTTTGCCGAAGATCTTTTCGGTAAGGTATCTTTCGTGCTCGGTCTGAAGGTCGATACCCCAGGATACGGGATAGTCAAACTTATTGCCGCTCTTTATAAGAAGGTCTATTGCTTCAGTATATGTTACATGACCGAAATCCGCATCAACAAGGGCGGTAAGACGCTCAATAAGAGTGTTGTCCACAAATTTGTTGAAGAATTCCATTTCCTGTGCACAGTCGCGCAGAACGTAGCTTATAACATATTTTACCATGTCGGTAGAAAGCTGCATGTCGTCCTTGAGGTCGGCAAAAGCGATCTCGGGCTCTATCATCCAGAATTCCGCAGCATGACGCTGAGTGTTGGAATTTTCAGCGCGGAAAGTGGGGCCGAAAGTATATACCTTACCAAAAGCCATGGCAAAGCATTCTGCTTCGAGCTGGCCGGAAACGGTGAGGTTTGTGGATTTGCCGAAGAAATCTTTGGAATAATCCACAGTTCCATCCTCGTTCTTGGGGAGATTGTCCATATCAAGCGTGGTAACGCGGAACATTTCTCCCGCACCTTCTGCATCGCTTGCGGTGATGATGGGGGTGTTTACGTAAACGAATCCGCGCTTTGCGAAGAATTCGTGGATAGCCTGAGCTGCCGCTGAACGTACGCGGAAAGCCGCATGGAATGTGTTTGCTCTGGGACGGAGGTGAGCGATGGTGCGCAGGTATTCCATGGTGTGACGCTTTTTCTGCAGGGGATAATCGGGGGTGGAGGGGCCTTCTACCACGATGCTGTCTGCCTTTATTTCAAAGGGCTGGGGGGCATCGGGTGTGAGCTCCAGGGTTCCCGTTACGGAAAGCGCAGCGCTGATATTCTGCTTTGCGATCTCCTTGTAGGATGCACCAAGCTTTGCTTCTTCAAAAACTACCTGCAAAGGCTTGAAGCAGCTACCATCGCCAAGCTCGATAAATCCGAAAACGTTGCTGCTGCGGATGTTTTTCACCCAACCTGCAACTGTTACGGTCTTGCCGCCGAATTTTTCGGGGGATTCGTATATTTCTTTGATGAATGTTCTTTCCATGATATTCACTCCTGTTCTGCGAAAAATGCGGATAAATGAATTAAAACACGAGTCAAAATTCAAAAACCGCCCAAATTTTGCAGTATAAAATGATTATACACTATTTTTTTGCAAATTTCAATAGGCAAATATTCATTTTTGCTATTTCTGTAAAAACAAATCAAAAGGGACGCACCGTCCCTTTTGAAACTGTTGATTTTGTCGAAAAAATGCGGGAATTTATATACCCTTCGGTTTTAAACTCCGAGCATTGCGGCACCGATAATGCCTGCATCATTTCCGAGTTCTGCAATTCTGACTTTTGTTTTGAGTTCTTCGGGGTTGTTTCTGGAATACTGCTCGCGGTCGATTATTTCCTGGAGGGGTTTTGTGAGGTATTCCTTTTCATTGCACACGCCGCCGCCGATAACAAGAACTTCGGGCTGGAAAATATTTATCATATTAACTATGCCGAGTCCGAGATATCCGATATACATATCCACAACCTCGGTTGCCGCCTTATCGCCCTTTCTCATGGCATCAAAAGCGGTTCTGCCGCCGGCATTTTCTATCTTGCCGTCGCACATTTCCCACATGATGGTATCTTTGCATTCAAGCATCTTGTCCTTTGTCATATTGATAAGACCTGTTGCTGAGCTGTAAGCTTCCCAGCATCCGCATCTGCCGCAGGAGCAGGGACGTCCCTTATACTGAACAACGGTATGTCCGAGTTCGGCACCGGAGAAGTTGAAGCCTGAATATATTTTGTTATCGATAACGATACCGCCGCCAAGTCCTGTGCCGAGGGTTATCATAACGGAGTTTTTGTAGCCTTTTGATGCGCCGCAGGCAACTTCGCCCTTTGCAGCTGCATTTGCGTCATTTTCGATGAGAACTTTCTTTACTCCGAGGAATTCCTGAAGCTTTGCCGCAAGAGGGTAGTGGAGGAAAGGAAGGTTGTTTGCATAAACAACTTCGCCCTTTGCGCTGTCTGCAGTTCCGGGGGTGGCAATACCTGCATATTCAACATCGTTCACAGAAATGCCGTATTCATCGCAAAGCTTCTTTGCAAGATCAGCCATGTCACGGATGATTGCATCTGCTTCGCGGTTTGCCTTTGTGGGAACGCTGCCTTTTTTGAGGATCTTTCCGTTTTCGTCAACGATACCTATTGCAATGTTTGTACCGCCGAGATCTACGCCGATATAGTACATAATTTGTCTCCTTTTGGGATATTATTAATTTTTACTGTATATATTATAAGTAATTATAATGTGTTTGTCAACCTGAATTTTACCAAAATTCAGCGGTTTGCTTCACTTTCCATCTGCGCCATAAGTCTTTTGTTGAATTCTACCGCAGTATCATAACCCATTTTCTTCTGGCGGTTGTTCATTGCGGCGATTTCAAGCACCACGGCAAGGTTTCTTCCGGGATTTACGGGTATTGTGATGGACGGAACTTTTATGCCCATAATGTCGGTATATTCGGTTTCAAGTCCCACACGTTCATAGAATTTTCCCTGCTGCCAGGGTTCAAGATTTACAACAAGGTCTATCTTTTCGGTGATCTTTATGGAACCCATGCCGAAAAGGCGGCGCACATCAACGATTCCGATTCCGCGCAGTTCGATGTAATGGCGGATAAGCTCGGGTGCCTGGCCCACAAGAGTCTTATCGGAAACGCGCTTTATTTCAACGGCATCGTCGGCAATGAGTCTGTGACCGCGTTTTACAAGCTCAATGGCAATTTCGCTCTTGCCTATTCCGCTGTCACCGAGGATGAGGATACCTTCACCGTAAACCTCCACAAGAACTCCGTGACGGGTGATTCTCGGTGCAAGACTTACATTGAGGGATGCAATGAGAGCTGCCATGAGGTGAGAGGTGCCGGCTTCAGCGCGCAATACGGGGGTGCCGTATTTTTTTGCGCATTCAACTGCTTCTTCGAATATTTCAAGACCCGAGGAGAAGATGACGCACACAACATTCTGTGCAAAAAAGTCGGAAAAGCTTTTTAATCTTTGCTCATGGGTCATATCAAGCAGAAAATGATATTCCGCCTTGCCGATTATCTGAACACGGGAATGCTCGAAATGGTCAAAAAATCCCGCAAGCTGAAGACCGGGGCGGTTTACTTCGTTGGTTGTTACTTCGATCTGTTCTATGTTTTCGGGAACATAGACCTCTTCAAGGGAAAATTCCTTTATAAGGGACCGCAGAGTTACGGTATATTTTTGTTCCTGCATGGAAAACTCCTTTCGACGGCACAATATTTGCAAAGCTCATCTGCTTTTGTGCGCCTGTCTTTGATTATTATAATATAATTATGTTGCTTTTTCAAGCACCGGAGGCATTTTATTTGAAAAAAAGGGCAATTTGATGCCTTTTTTTGCTTTTTTAAAAAAATATTTCAGTTTTTTTTGTAAAACCCTTGAATTCTTTGAAATCTTGTGTTATAATAAGTAGCGTTGTTTAATGGTAATCATATTTTCGGCGGTTTCCGCCGTGAAATTTATGACAATATCATGCCAATTTTGCAAAAACAGGAGGTGTCCACAATGGCAAAGTGCGAAATCTGCGGCAAAGGCATTACATTCGGTCACAATGTTTCCCACTCTAACAGAAAGACCAACAGAACATGGAAGCCTAACATCAGAAGAGTAAAGGCAATCGTTGGCGGTGCTCACAAGACAATTTATGTCTGCTCTCACTGCTTGCGTTCCAACAAGGTCACCCGTGCCGTTTAATCCGTACAGGGTAACTCTTTAAGCTTACGCAAATAAAAAAATAGACGAAGGCGAAAGTCTTCGTTATTTTTTTGCACTTTTGAAGAAAACGGAATTTTATTTATCGAAAAGCCTGCGGTAGTTCCCGGGAGTCATTCCCGTTTCCTTTTTGAAAAATCTGCAAAAGTAAAAAACTCCGGAAAATCCAAGGGTCTGCGCTATGTCTGAAATGTCAGACGGGTCATAGCGCAGCATTTCTTTTGCGCGCGAGAGTTTTATGCTCGCAATATATTGCACGGGCGAAACACCAAGGTGTTCGGAAAAAAGGCGTCTCATGTGTGTTTCGCTCACACTGCAAAGTTTTGCAAGATGACTTACAGATATCTGTTCTGCAAAATTTTCATTTATATATTCAATGGCGGGGGAAAGCAAGGAAAGCCCCCGCTTTGCGGTATCTTTTTCACATATGTGTGCGTAGATGTCATATACCGTGCCGAGGCACAGTGCGTTTGAAGCGGGATCTGAACGCAAACGGTGAGACTGGAGCTTGCGGAAAAGTTCTTCGGCAGACCGCAAATTCTTGAATACCGCACTTTGCCGCGGGGCATCGTCCAGAAGATCAAAATCCGTGTATATCACACGGTATTCGGACATCACATTCATTTTGTACCTTGAATTTTTTGCAAGATATAAAACATCTCCGGCTTGCGCGGTAAGAAGTCTGTCTCCGAATTGATATTCGGTCTTCCCACTTACGATATAAACAAAGCATTCCGAATGGCGGCCGCGTGCAGTATTGTTAAAGATTCCGGGTTGCATGGTGCTTGAGATCACACACCTGAGACCGCTTATTATGAAATTTTCGGAAAAGAGCGGATTTGAATTATTCACAGGGCACCTCGTATGTTTTTTTATACCCTAAGTATAACATATTACTTGAAATAATTCAATAAAAATGTTCGGAAAGTGCAAAAAAATCGTTTTGTGCATTGCCATTTTTTGATATATGCGTTAGAATAGGTTTAACAAAGTCAGATCTATTCAGCTAAATTCGCCTGACGGCGAGCTAAATGCGCTGACGCACGCTAAATCCGCCTGACGGCGAGCTAAATGTGCTGACGCACGCTAAATTCGCCTGACGGCGAGCTAAATGTGCTAAAGCACGCTAAATTCGCCCGGTGGCGAGCTAAATGTGCTGACGTACGCCAAATTACTTCGTAGCTAAATTGACCTCTGGTCAGCTTTTGGCGAATTTATTTTAGCTGAAAACAGTGGCATCCAGATTATACAGTCTTTATATACTTTATGCTAAAGGGTGGGTGATATTTGTGATAACTTATGACACAAAGTCTTCTGTGAAGCTTTCTTATGCCCAAAAGGATTACTCTTATTCCGACGGAAAAAGCGCCCGGGAGATAAATGAATACTGCCGAAAGTGCTTTGAGAATAAAAAAGAAAACACCGCAATCTCATACCGTGCGGAAGCGATAAAATATATACTTGAAAACGCGCGTCTTCATTTTTGTGAGGAGGAGCTGTTCGTATACGGCATTGAATATGACGGGGTGCTTGCGGATATAAGATACCGCGACCTTGCAGCACGGGCGTGCGAGCTTGATGCCTGCGCATTTGCGGAATGTGCTGCAGGGTACGAGTGCGGTGCTTTTACGGGTGACGGGGATTTTGGCCATAATTGCCCTGATTATTCACGCCTGTTTGAACTTGGAATAGGCGGCATAATTTCTTATGCCGAAGAAAAGGAAAGGGCGGCAAAGGAAGAAAAAAAGGAGTTTTACCGCTCGGTTTCGACTGTATATAAAGCTATTCGCACGCTCATTTTGCGCTATGTAAAAATATGCGAAAGATATAAAGATAAAAGCGACAATGCCCGACTTCGTTACTGCGGACTTTTAAATATTGCGGATAATCCTCCCGCAAATATATATGAGGCGTTGCAGCTCCAGATGATAGTCTACTCCCTAATGACTCATATCACGGTGAATATTGCAAGAACGCTTGGCAAGCTTGACGGACTTCTTTACAGATATTATTGCGGGGATATAAATAACGGCACTTTTTCGCAACAGGATATACGTACCATAATCTCAAATTGCCTTTTGCGGTATTATGCCATGCATTTCACGGCAAACACGCCGTTTTACCTTTGCGGCAGTGACAAAAACGGAAAGGATACTTCGAACGAGCTTTCCCGAATAATACTCGAAGAGTACTTTGCTCTTGATATAAACGATCCCAAAATACAGATACGTTATCACAAAAACATTCCCGAAGATATACTTATTATGGCGGTAAAGGGGATAGCGTCCGGCAAAAACAGCATTGTTTTTGTAAACGACGGTGTAATAATTCCCGCCCTTGAAAAAACGGGAGCGTCGCACGAGGATGCCTGCGATTATGCCCTTGTGGGATGCTATGAGCCGTTATGTGCGGGCAAGGAGATATCCGCCACCTGCGCGGGAAGGATAATGCTTCCCAAAGCAATAGAATATGCCTTTACTTCGGGGTTTGACTTTTATACCGGCAGGCAGGAGGGCGAAAAAACTGCGCCTATCTCCGAGATGTGCGATTTTGAAGATTTCTACCGTGCCGTAAAGCAGCAGATAAAATATGCTTTTGCGCGTTGCGTTACTGCGGTAAACAGTATGGAAACTCAGTTCCCGTATGTGGGTTCCGCTCCCATCTTTGCTCCGCTTCTTGATAATTGTATGGAAAATGGAATTGAGCCGTATTCGGGCGGTGCAAAGTATAATAACAGCTCGGTAAACGTTTTCGGTGTTGCCACCTTTGCCGACAGTATGCTGGCGGTAAAACGTGCTGTCTTTGAAGAAAAACGCTTGACGCTTTGTGATTTTTATAATATACTTAAAGAGAATTGGAACGCTTCTGAAGCATTTCGTGCGGAGATCTTGTCAAAGTACGATAAATACGGAAACGGTAACAAAAAAGCTGACTTTTTTGCCAGGGATATATATTCTTACTGTGCCTCTCTGATAAACGGAGTTCCGAATACCAGAGGAGGAATTTTCCGTATGGGTGCCTTTTCCATAGACTGGAATCATACCTTCGGGGCAAAGCTTATGGCAACTCCTGACGGAAGATACCAAAAAACACCCATGTCAAAAAACGTGTGTGCATCCGTTGCCATGGACAAAAAGGGCATTACGGCACTTATAAATTCCGCAACCTGCATTGATTACACCGATATTCCAAACGGAACAGTGCTCGACACAATGCTTCATAAATCCGCAATGACGGGGGATGACGGAATGTTTTCCTGCGTGGGACTCATAAAGACCTTTATGGCTCTCGGCGGAATCGGAATTCAGATAAACGTTTTTGATCCGTCTGTACTTCGCAAGGCTCAGCAGATGCCTGAAAAGTATTCAAATCTTCAGGTGCGCAAATGCGGCTGGAACGTGTATTTCAACGAGCTTTCCCGCGAGGAACAGAATGAATTTATTAAGCAGGCGGAAAACCTGTGAGAAAACCCGGAGGAAAATGTATGACGGGAATTGTTGTTGATATAAAAAGATTTGCCGTGCACGACGGTGACGGAATAAGGACAACTCTGTTTTTAAAGGGGTGTCCACTGAAGTGTGTTTGGTGCCACAACCCCGAAAGTATTTCTTTTAAACCTCAGCTTTCCTATATCGAAAAAAAGTGTATAGGTTGCGGGGAGTGTGCGGATGTTTGCCCCGCAGGTGCCCACAGTATATCTGAAAGCGGTCATATTTTTGACCGCGCCCTGTGCACTGCTTGCGGAAAGTGTGCCGCAGTGTGTCTTGGCGAGGCTCTGAAGTTTTACGGCGAAAAAATGACGGTGGAAGAGCTTGTACCAATATTACTTGAGGATAAAAGCTTTTATGACACTTCGGGAGGGGGGATAACTCTTTCCGGAGGGGAATGTCTTATGCAGGCGGAATTCTGTGCGGAACTTCTGAAAGAAATGAAGGAGCGGGGAGTATCCACAGCGGTAGATACGTGCGGATTTGTAAACCGCAGTGCGATTGATGCTGTTTTTCCCTATACCGACATTTTCCTTTACGATATAAAGGCGGTGGACGAGGATGTGCATATAAAATGCACGGGTCAGTCTAACGGCATAATAATAGAAAATCTCAAATATATAGATTCCCGCGGGGGAAAGATCGAGGTGCGTTATCCTTACGTTCCCGGCATGAATGACGATCAGGCAGAAAAAATTGCAGATCTGCTTTGCGGCATTAAAAATCTTGTGAAGATGCGGGTACTTCCGTATCACAACTTTGCCGGCTCAAAATATGAATCTGTGGGGATGGAAAACACCCTCCCGCAGTTCGGTATGCCCTCCGACGAAACCATGGCGGAAGTGAGAGAATATTTCCGTTCCCGTGGAATTACCGTTTGCGAATAACAAAAATGCCCCGGAGGCTCTTTTAAGAGCTGCTCCGGGGAACTGTTTATTTGTACTCTACCGTACTGTAATATTTCTTGCCTTCGTAAAGAGTAAATGTTTCGTAATCCTCATATACTCCGTCGGCATTTCTGCGTTTTAAGTGCAGGTTATAATTTTTGCGGGCGGGGTCACCGTCTTTATCCACTGTGCCGTCGTTTTTGAGGAGGTCTATGCCTTCAAAGTTTACTCTTATGTAGCCGTAGGAGAATCTCTCGTCATAAAGTGTGGCAGAGCATTCGGAATAGACTGTGCCGTTTTCGTCGGTAAGATAAAGCTCAAAAGGCAAAAGGTCTGCAGAATAAACAGTTTGTCTGTCGGGCAGTATTTCCGTGTTGAATTTTACGGATATCTGAAGATTTTTTGTGGCGGGGATATAGTAGAAGTCAGAAAGGCTCAATATCTTTCCGCCCATGTCGCTTTCTTCATCGTCCGCAGGATTTTTGCTTACGTACCAAAAACGTATTTCGTGTTTTTGTATTTCAAAATCCCCGGGTGAAGCCTTGTATGCCGCCTCGATCTGCGGGGTCTTCAGAATGTCATCCATGATTTTTGAATCGCAGCTCACAAAAAATCTTATGCAAAGCACCGTGAGCATGGCAAGCATGATACATATTGCCGCCGCTTTGAAAAGCTTTGCAATAAGTGACGGCTTTTTTTCTTCGTTATCGTACATATTAAAGCTCCTGTCAGAATATTTGGTTGATTATATTTACAATTATATCATAAAATGCCGCAACAAGCAACGGATTTTTATATTTACTTTGTAAAGTCTTTGTGATATACTTATAATATAAAAAACAAATGTCGGAGGGAAATGTGAAGCAAAATCAACTTACACCCAAAAACAAGCTATCCGAACCCCGCAGATCTGCGTCAAAGCAGGCTCAGGATGTATATAAAATAAAATATACCGTAAAGGAAGGTTCGGGCACTCGCCCTGCAGCCTCCCTGAAAAGCACTCGCCCGGGGCAGGCAAGAAAACTGTATTCTCCGGTAGAGGCAGACAGATTAAAGCGTGCGGGAGGATTTCTTCCTGCGGAAAGTTCGGGTCAAAGACGTGCCAGAAGAGCTCCCGTATTAAAGCCTGCACCTGCCGACCCTACGCGTCCGAAAGGTGTTTTGTCGGGCAGAGCGGGTGAGGTATGGGCTGAACTTCGCGAACATCTTGCCCATATAGATTATATTACCGTGGCAATAGTTGCCGCCCTTTCGGTTATAGGAATACTTGCCGTGCACAGTGCGACCCTTTCGAAGGGAACATCAAGATTTGATATCGTGCAGATAGGCATGACGGTGGTGGGATTCTGCATAATGCTGGGGCTTTCGTATCTCGATTATGACGGGCTTACAAAAAATTACCGTCTTATTCTTATTGCGAATGTCATAATGCTGGCATTTACTGCCATATTCGGCACGGGTGCCGATGGCGGCGGAGATACCAACCACAACTGGATACGTATAGGTCCCATAGGTATTCAGCCTGCGGAGATCGGCAAGGTGCTTTACATAATAACCTTTGCGGCACATCTTGATACCGTAAAGCATCGTATAAACCACGTAAAGACTTTGTTTGGTCTGATGTTGCATTCGGGTCTTATAATAGGCCTTGTTCTTCTTGAACGCGATCTCGGACAGGCAACCGTTTATATTGCCATAACCGTGGTAATGCTTTTTGCCGCAAAGCTCAGTCTTTGGTATTTTGCGGGTGTTGGTGTTGCGGGACTTGCGGCGGCACCGCTCATCTTTGCGAATCTTAAGGATTATCAGCGCGAAAGACTGCTTGTTGGCTTCAACCCCGAGCTTGACCCGCTGCATCGCGGTTATCAGGCAATTCAAAGCAAGACCGCCATTGCTTCCGGTGGGATCACGGGACTCGGATACCGCATGGGGTATTTGAGCCAGACAGCGCTTCTCCCTGCAAAGCAGACCGACATGATATTTGCCGTTATCTGCGAAGAAGCGGGATTTATAGGCGGACTTTTGGTGCTTTTGCTTTTGTTGGGTCTTACGGCAAGAATATTTATGAATGCGGTATCGGCGGATAAAATGTCGGGTGCACTCATATGTGCGGGCGTTGCGGGAATGATAATGTATCAGACGATAGAAAACGTGGGTATGTGTCTTGGAATGCTTCCCGTTATCGGTATAACACTTCCGTTTTTGAGCTATGGCGGTTCTTCCGTGCTGGGACTTTACCTTGCTATGGGTATGGTGGTTTCGGTCTATGCCAAGAACGACAGGTTTTATTTCAGTAAAGGCAGTCTGTGATATGAAAAATGAGGTGAAAGCCATTTGGTTTTCACCTCAAAATATTTTAAAACATCATTTTTTACTTTTTCCCGTGTTTGATACTGCAATAGCTGCAGCAATAATGGCAAAAGCACCGATGTATTCGGGGCGCAATATCTTCTCGTGGACGATAAGCCCCGAAAACAGAACACCGAATATGGGTTCGAGATACTTTATAATTGACATTTTCGAAATGTCATTGTACTTCACAAGGGTGTTCCATAAAAGATATGAAATGATCGATGCCGTGCATATATATGCCATAAGTCCTACGGCCGCAAGGCTTACGGTGGAAAATCTTCCGCCGAGGATAAGTGCGGCAAATGTGAGTATCGTACCGCCTGTAAGCTGTGAATGTGCCACAACATAAGCGGGGTCCATAAACGAATAAGCTTTTTTTGATATTACAGTGCCTGCAACGCTGAAGAACGAGGCGAGTATTATTACTGTTTCCCCGATGCCGAAAGAAAAGTTTAAACCATTCATGTTTACGGCAACTATTCCCGCAAAACCAAGGATTCCCCCTATAACCTTTTTTACGGAGAATTTGTCGCTTTTTATAAAAATGAAAGCAAAGCATGATATAAAAAGATATCCGATCTGCTTGAGTATTGCGGATTTTGATGCTTCGCACAGAGAAATGCCCGTATATGAAAGGGAATAGTGTATAACAATGGTGGTAAGAGCCACAAGAAACACAAATGTGGAGCCTTTGCCGGAGGGGGCGCAGTATTTTTTATCGCGTACACTTACTGCTGTGGTAAGGATGGCACCGCATATCAGAAAACGTATTCCGGCAAAAAGAATTACCGACGGTGTGTGTGAGGAGTCTATCCCGAAAAGAGAATACCCCGCTTTTATGCAGGAATAAAGCGAGCCCCACAGTGCACAGACAACTGCGCCAAGCAAAACGCTCATTATGGGGTTGGAAAATATATTTTTCGATTCCGTTTTGCCTTGACGCGGCATTGTGTTATGAGATAATTTCAAATGATTCATCACCTTTCGACATAGAGTATAGTATATGCGGGGTTAAAATTCAATGGATAAAACGATAATTTTGTATTTTCTGAGCTTTTTTATTTTGCATGAAAATTCCCGTCCTGTTTGCGGACGGGAATTTGTTTTCTATATCATGAAAATGAGTTATCAGAATATTGCAACTACTGCACCGTTGTAGGTCTCTTCGATGTATGCTTTTACTGCATCTGTCTTGAGGGCATCGATGAGAGCCTTTGTTTTTTCGGTAGTTTCGTTGCCTTCTTTTACTGCGATGATGTTAGCGTATGTCTGAGCGGCATCGCCTTCAGCGTTTTCAATAGCAAGAGCGTCTGCAATTTTAAGATTTGCCTGGAGCGCATAGTTGCCGTTGATTACGGCGATAGTGCCCTCGTTGCTGTTTGCGAGCTGAGCGGGAACCATGTCTGCCTGGAGAGCCTGAATGTCAT